>JACUUP010000257.1 GCA_014859225.1 Candidatus Aerophobota bacterium | reverse complement strand
AAAAGCTGCTCAAGAAGTTGATGTGGTTACCACAGCTACCTTTGGTCCCATGTGTTCATCCGGAGCTTATTTTAATATTGGGCAACCAAAACCCAGGATAAAATTAGGTGCGGGCAAGGTTTATCTTAACGATGTTCCTGCCTATGCCGGTTTTGCCGCAGCGGATATCGTTATTGGAGCAACTGCTATTCCTGATGATGACCCAAGAAATAAGGTTTTTCCAGGAAAATTTGAATATGGAGGAGGACATCTTATAGAGGAGCTAGTAGCGGGCAAGGATATAAAACTGATTGCAACTGCTTACGGGACAGATTGTTATCCAAGAAGAAAGCTTGAGACCTGGGTGAATATAAAAGATTTAAATCAAGCGGTGCTTTTTAACCCTCGTAACTGTTATCAAAATTACAATGTAGCGGTTAATCTCTCAGATAAAATTATCTATACCTACATGGGTATTTTGCAACCAAACTTAGCTAACGCTAACTTTTGTAGTGCAGGACAGTTATCTCCTCTTCTCAACGACCCTCTCTATAAAAGCATCGGGGTTGGCACCAGAATTTTCCTGGGGGGTGGAGCAGGTTATGTTATCTGGCATGGAACTCAACATAACCCTGCGGTTCCCAGAAAGGAAAACGATACTCCTTCGGTTTCCGCTGGAACCCTGGCTGTAATAGGTGACCTTAAAGGGATGTCTCCAGAATATCTTGTGGGAGCAAGTATGGTTGGTTATGGAGCCACCTTAGCCGTTGGAATCGGCATTCCCATTCCTATCTTAAATGAAGATATCTGTAGATACACGGCGGTAAAAGATGAGGAAATCTGGACACAAATTGTTGACTACAGCAAAAATTACCCATCAGGTGAAGGGGAAAGTTTGGGAGAGGTAAATTATGCCCAGCTTAAAAGCGGAAAAATTTTCATAAAAGGCAAGCAAGTTTCTACAGCCTCACTTTCCAGCTACTACAAGGCGAAAAGAATTGCTGATACTCTTAAAAACTGGATTCAGGAAGCAAAGTTTTACCTGACTGAACCAGTTACTTCTCTTCCCGGACCGGAAACAGGTTATACCTTCAGACCGCTCAAAGAAAGACCTATTAACAAAAGGATAATTAACAGATAGAGATGAAAGGTATGACAAAAATATACCTGGATTATGCGGCAACTACCCCTGCTCATCCTGAGGTGGTAAAAGCGATGCTCCC
>JACUUP010000080.1 GCA_014859225.1 Candidatus Aerophobota bacterium | reverse complement strand
TGGAAGAAGGGGGTATCTTCAGCTCCTCTCTGTATTTAGCCACAGTGCGACGGGCAACCTGAACGCCGAAAGCATCCTTTAGCTTTTCTTTTATCTTCTCGTCATTTAAGGGATGCTTAAGGATACCTTCCCTCAAGTTTTTCATCTCATCTATTATTATTTGTCGTAGTATTATTTTAATTTTCCCCTTTTTTCCTCTAAAAAATTCAATTAAGCTTTTTTCCTCCCTCCAGGGAGTAATTATGCTTTTGTTAGCTATGGCTCTGCTTATGGTGCTGGGATTTACCCTGAGAGCCTTTGCCATATCAAGCTGGGTAAGGGGAACTATGTTTTTAGGGTCTGCGGATAGGAAAAAGCGGTGTTGTTTTTGCTTTATTTGATAGAGAATCTGGTATAAGGTTATTGTTCGCCTGTTTATCATATCAAGTTTATATAAAAGGCTTGATATTTTTTTAGCTTTATCTTGCGGAATAAATCTTTCCTGGATAAGATTTTTTAGCTGTTCATGCTTAATGATATATTTTCCTTTGCTAAGATAAGTTGAGTTATCAGCGGGGAGAATGAAAAGCCTTCCTTCTTGATTTTCAATACAGGCTACCTGGTAAGGGTGAGTTGCGGGAGAAGAAGTTTCAGAAGTATCCGAAGCAAAAAAACTTTCCTGCAGTTGAAAATTATTAATAAAATCTTTAAATTTTTCAGTCTCTTCAGGAGAAAGTTCACATTCCTTAAAAATTTCCTTGAGAGATATGCTGCTATTTCCTTTAAGAAAAAGGGAAAATTTTTTCTCACCCATCTTTAAAGCTACTTTTTTTACTATTTGCCAGTTTTGCGGATATTTTTGAATAAGCTCTACCGGATCAAAATCAGGTGCTGGTGCAAGCTCTTCGCGAAATTGGGGGTGGGAAGAAATTGGCTTAACTGCCTGGAATTTTCTGTATTTTATTATTTTGTATTTATTTATAAGTTCCTGGAAAAGTTCATTTTCTTCTATTTTTTTTATATACTCACTGAAATCTTTTTCTGGGAGAGCAAGAAATGTTCCCAGTTTCATCCTGCCTATTAGTTTTGCCTGAAAAGAAAGCTTTGCATCTATTTTGTAGTTTAGTTTCATGTTGAATTCTAACCTCTTTATCTTATTGTATTTTACAAAACCCCTTATTCTGGTCAAGGAAAAAATTGACTTTAATCAGGTTATTTATATTATTTGTGAAAAGAACAGATAACTGAGCAAAAAAGGAGTCTTCCATGCTCAAGAAAATAGAGTGTTTTCTCCAGCCATCAAAGCTTGATGAGATAAAAAATGAGCTTGTAGAGATGGGTGTTGGGGGAATGAGTGCAAGCGAGGTAAAAGGATTTGGGACCCAGAGAGGTTACCTTGAAGGTGAAGTGCCAAACAAAGAGGTAAAATTTTTACCCAAGATAAAAGTTGAAATTGTTGTTGATGAGGAGATAGTTGATGATATAATAAAGAAAATACGTGAGCTTTGCTTTTCCAGAACAATTGGTGCAGGAAAGATATTTGTTCTTCCGGTTGAAGATGCTGTAAGGATAAGGACAGCAGAGGTAGGGAAAAGAGCTATCTATTAGGAGATGAGGATGGAAAGTGCGGAAAATCTTTTACAGGAAGTATTAAAAGAATTTGATGAGGTCGCAGAGTATATGAATCTTGATGCGGGACTTAGCTCAATCCTCAAAGAACCAAAAAGGTGTTTAACTGTATCCTGTCCCGTAAAGATAGATGATGGTTCTATAAAGGTATTTACCGGTTTTCGTGTCCAGCATAGCCTCACACGAGGTCCTGCTAAAGGAGGTATAAGGTATCATCCAGATGTAACCTTAGATGAGATAAAGGCACTGGCCATGCTCATGACCTGGAAATGTGCAGTAGTTGGAGTTCCTTTTGGGGGGGCAAAAGGCGGGATTGTCTGTGAGCCTGCTAAGATGTCTTCAGGTGAGATGGAAAAGCTAACAAGAAGATACATCACAGAGATTATTCCCATAATAGGACCAGAAAAAGATATCCTTGCCCCTGATGTTAACACCAACCCCCAGGTTATGTCCTGGATAATGGATACGTTCAGTATGGATGTAGGATACTCTGTTCCAGGGGTTGTTACAGGAAAACCAATATGCATTGGAGGCTCAGCTGGAAGAGATGTAGCTACAGCAAGAGGGGTTATGTTCACCATTTTCAACGTAGCAAAAAAACTTGCTTTTGACCCTTTAAGTAAAGAGTTTGCCATTCAGGGCTTTGGAAATGTAGGTGGAAATCTTGCCCACCTTCTCTTTCAGGAAGGTTGCAAGATAACTGCTATAAGTGATATAGAAGGTGGTATCTATAATCCCAAAGGATTAGACCCCGTTAAAGTCTCCTTTGCCCTGAAAGAAACGGGCTCTGTCATTGGTTTTAAAGATGCTGATAGAATTACCAATGAAGAGCTTTTAACCCTTACCTGTGATGTGCTTGTTCCTGCTGCACTGGAGAACCAGATCACACAGGATAATGCGGATGGTATAAGGGCAAAACTAATTGTAGAGGCAGCTAATGGTCCAACAACCTCCGCAGCAGATAAAATCCTTGAGGAAAAAGGAGTATTTATTGTTCCAGATATCCTTGCTAATGCTGGAGGTGTGAGTGTATCTTATTTTGAGTGGGTTCAGGGTCTTCAGTTTCATTTCTGGAACGAAAGGGAGGTTAATCTTAAACTCAGAGACATCATGGAAAAGGCATTTGAAAATGTCTACAGGATAGCCCGCGAAAAAGATGTTAGCATGCGAAAAGCTGCCCTTATACTTGCCATAGAGAGGGTAGTTGAGGCAACAAAGGTAAGGGGAATTTATCCCTGAATATACACTGAGTACCTAACTTTCAAGGATAGGTAGGACATCACCTCCGTAATCAATTGTGCCAACCTTGGCATCTTTTCCCTGTTTTTTGAAAGCCATATCCAGTGCTTCCTCTACAGTTTCTGCATGCTTGAAGCCAAGTTTTTGCTTATCTTCCAAAGATAGTCCTTCTGAGATACAGATAACCTGTGATGAATGTTCCATTATTTTGGCGTGCTGGAGGAGGGTGGAAGCACAAACGAGGTCTTCAAGCCTGTTTTCTTTAATCAACTTTTTAAGCTCCTTGTAAGATTTAAGTGCATGCTCTCCTAACTCGCAGTGGGTAGGAGAGATACCATCAGGAAGATGAGCTAAGAAGATAGTTGTTCCTCTTTTTTTTAGACCCTGCTGGGAGTAGGATAGAGGCTTGGCACCCTGCCAGTAATCTATGTCTGCCGGATAAGCACTTACTATAACAATATCAGCTAAAGCAGGTATTTTGCGTTCGTAAACCTTTTTTGCCACCTTCACCGCTTCCCTGTGGGCTTTTACCTGGTCACCTGAGGTAATATGAACTATCTCTTTTTTCTCGTTAAGCACTACATTGCAGATAAAATTTAATCCCACAACTTCTGCCACTTTTTCCATTTCTATTCTTACCTCATTATCCGTATCACCTGCGAGTTTGAGAAACTTATCTTTTTCCATGGGAAGAAGGTGAGTTTTGCCTGTAGTTTCCCAGGAACAAATTCCTGGTTGCACCGCTTTACCGCCTCCACCGTATCCTGCCAGACAGTGAGGAACAACGCTACCTACAGCCATAAGGTAATCTGCCTCATAAGCTATTTTATTAACGCTAACCGGTATTCCACCTGGAGTTGACCCAACCTTGACCAGTTTCCCCTCATCCTTCCATTCATGATTCATAACCAAAACTCTTTGGACCACTTCTTTGCCATAGCACTTTAAAATTTCCTCATCGCTCATATACCTGTGAGTTCCAAGAGATATAATCACCGTTATATCCTTATCAGGAACCCCGGCGCGATTTAACTCATCTAAAAGAATGGGAAAAATCCTCTCTCTTGGAGTGGGTCTTGTTATATCATCTCCTATTATTACCACTTTCATTCCTTTTTTTACCTGTTCAGACAAAGGAGCGCAGTTAATCGGATTTTGTAGTGATTCCCTGATTGATTTTTTTTCATCCTTTAAGATGGGAACATCCTCTGGTTTTATAGCATAAAGAAAATTGTTCCGGGGAACCTTTACTTCAATTTGGCTATCCTGGTACCTTAAAGGGATTTTCTCTTCCATTTCTTCCTCCTGAATGTGTTATTGGTGATGTCAAAAATTCCCAATCATTTTTTTAAGACATTCAATTTGAACTCACTTATGGAATTTTTGACACTACCATCTCATTTCCTTATTGTATAGCTACCGTCTTTGCCGGTTAATAGTTCACAAACTTGTCTTTTTTGCCTTTCAACTTCTTGCAAGGAATAATAACTTCTCTTTCCCCCATCCTGTCAACATAGCCTATGCGCTGAGCTTTAAAGTTATGTTTTTTTGCTATGGCGCAAATATTATCCATTTCTTCTTCGGGAATAATTACACAAAAACCTATTCCCATGTTAAATACAGCGAACATTTCCTCATCTGATATATCACCTGTTTTCTGGATGAGGGAAAAAATTAGTTGAGGGGAAGGGAGGTTGTCCAGAATATAACCTGCAGGGGAGGCTACCCGATTTAGATTTAAAAGTCCATCGCCGGTTACATGAATAAGAGCTTTTATGTTTAACCCTTTCTTTAGCATTTCCACTACAGCAGGAACATAAATTAAAGTTGGCTCAAGAAGTTCGTCCCCCAGTGCTCTTTGTAGCTCAGGAATATAACTATCTACCTTTAGTTTTCCTTTTTTTAGAAGAGTACATCTGGCAAGAGTTAACCCATTGCTGTGCACGCCACTACTGGCAAAGCCCATGACCAGTTCTTTTTCTTTTATATCCTTGCCCGTAATTATTCTGTTGATGTCAACTACCCCAATTGCAGTTCCCACCAGGTCAAACTCATGTCCGTATCTTTCCCCTTTTATCATCTCCCTCACCTGGGCAATTTCGCCTCCCGGGATGTTAACTCTGGCAATTTTTGCACCCTCATACAATCCTTTACCAATTTGATATAGAAGTTCTGGGTCTGGCTTGCTAACCGCAAGGTAGTCAACCATGGAAATAGGCTCGGCTCCGACACACACAACATCATTAACATTCATGGCTACACAATCAATACCAATAGTATCATATTTTTCCATGAGCTGAGCGATAAGGATTTTGCTTCCTACCCCATCTGTAGATATAGCAATGCCCATATTCTGTCCAATATCAACAACATTGGCAAAATAGCCAAGCTCCAGTTTAACCGAACCTACTTTATCTCTGAAATTAAAGGTCTTTTTTGTCCACCGGGAAAGCTCTTTTAAAGCAAGCTCTTCTGCTTGTGCGTCTACCCCACTTTCTTTATAAGTTATCTTCTCTTTTTCCATTTTATTTTAGCTACTCAGTTGTTATTTTTCCCTCAATATAGATGGGTATTCCCTTTTCTGCTCTTTCTCTTTCCCACCAGCGCAAAATTTTCTCCCCTCCCACCTGGTCAATATTCAAATTTACATCTATTATCTGTCTTTGTATCTCAGCAGTAGCACCAACTTCCCGGGATGTGAAAAATGGTTTTAAAAGCATTGCTATCAGTGCTGCTGCTATAACTGTTAAAACCAATTTAGTGTACCAATCCAGTTTATGTAATACAATCTGCATCTTACCCTCCTTTAATATTATTTCTCTATTTTAGCATAATCTTTTCTAACAGGCAAGGAAGACACGGGTTTTTAAGAAGATAGTCGCAGGGCTTGAGAGCCTGCGATATTAGGTAAGAAAAAGGTGGGGTTGGTATATTATCTTTTTTGGAGACTGCAGGGATATTTTCCATATTTTTTTGCTGCCTGATACATCTTTAAGATATTTTCTGGTTTTACTCCAGCCTGGATATTGTGGACAGCACAAAGGACGTATCCACCTCCTAAAGAAAGGTCTTTTATTCTCCTTTTTACCTCTCCCTCAACATCTCTGGGTGTCCCGTAAGGAAGAACCTTCTGTGTATCTATGGCTCCCCAGAAGCTTAGCTTATCCCCAAACTCAGCTTTCAACCTTTTTGTATCCATATCTTTTGCCGTCACCTGTATGGGGTTTAAGATATCTATCCCCAGTTCTATAAAATCAGGAATGAGCTGATACACACTTCCACAGGAGTGTAGAAAAAGATAGGCTTTAGTTTTCTTTTTTATAAATTGCCAGAGTTTTTTATGAAATGGTTTTATTATTTCCCGATAAAGATAGGGGGAGATAAGCAGTCCATTTTCCATACCAACGTCATCAGAGACCATAATTACATGAATGTAGTCTCCCACCGCATCAAGAAACTTCTCATAAAGTCCCGTTTTTATCTGAGTGACCTTCTCAAGGAGCCTCAAAGAAAATTCCTCATTAACCACTAAATCTTCCAGAAATCTTTCAAATCCTCTTAGCATCCAGGCGGTCTCAAATATTCCCACCCCGTGCATATCAGCTACTATGGCGTAATCTGTTTTCTCATAGAGGTATTTCGCCTCATCTTTTAGTCCCTCTATCCTTCCCACATCCTCAGGGTCAGGCCAGCTGTATTTTTCAAGTTCATCAATTGTGGCATTTTGCAAAGGATGTTCTACCGGATCGAAGTAGAAACTGGACTTTGGTTTTTTCCATCTTATTCCCCACTCATCAACATAGGAGTTATCCGGGTCAATCTGCATTTTCCAGCTTTTAGGAGATTTTGGGTGAAGGTAACGGGTGTCTATTTCTAAAAGCTGTAACAAATTCTCATCCGGTTGCACATGGTCTCTTAAAAAAGTTTTGGTTTTGCTTTTTATTCCAAGATATTCTTTAAGCTGGTTATAGGCAGGTGTTTCAATCGTAGTTGGCGTTCCTCCCAAATCAAGAGGAACTCTATCTGGTTCTTTGTGAGCTAAAGTGGTTAGAACCCTTTCTCGGGATGTCATTTAATTTTTTCCTGAGAGTAAATTTTAGCTGAT
>JACUUP010000079.1 GCA_014859225.1 Candidatus Aerophobota bacterium | reverse complement strand
CGTATCTTTTATCCCCAACTCTTTTAAAAAAACAGCAAAAGTAGCGGCACAGGGAAAATATACCGCCAGAATGACCACTACAACTACAGCCTGATAAAGGTCTATCAAACCACGATTTAAAAGAGGAGCAATAATTCCCGTAGCCACATCTTTACGCAAAAAACCTATTACCAGAGGGTAAATTGCCTCCCCCGGGAGGCCTAACCAAACACCCAATAGAGGGGATAAAGCTTCTGAAAAAATATGGGTAATGCGTAAAATGTAAAGAACATTGACAATGGTTATACCCACAAATACCCAGGGCACAGCATCTAAAAGGAAACGCTCTAATCTGATTCCCGTCTTCATAAGAAGATTGGAAAAACGGGGCAATCTATAAGGTGGAATTTCAATAGCTATCTCTGGAACCTCTCCCGGTAAAATCTGATTAAGCAAACTACCCGCTCCCACAAATATACAAAATAAAATGCCATACACAAGAATTACCCAGCGAACACCAAAAGGCCCAATTATACTTAAAATCACTGCGGTTTGTGCCATACAGGGAATTGATATACCTAAAAGAGTGAGCACCATAAACCTCTGCCTTTTAGTTTCCAGTATGCGTGAAGCCATAGCACCAGGAACAGCGCAGCCAAAAGCTAAAATTACCGGAACAATGGAGTAGCCGTGCAGTCCTATCTTATGAAACACACTATCTACCAGAACTGCTAACCTGGGAAGATAACCTACATCCTCTAAGAGAGTAAGAATAACGTAAAAAACTAAAACTGCCGGAAGAACTATCCCTACAGGAACAAAAATTCCCGTAGTCAAAAGTCCTAAAGATTCCAGGTATCCTGCCCCTGGAGCCCCAAGCAGCATATCATGTATGAATCCGGTAGGGAAAAATTTTTCTACCAGTGAGCGCACAAACCTATCATACGGGCCTTCAAAAAAGGGGGTCATAACAGCATCGGTTATCCATCCGGCGATAGTTATGAAAAGATGAAATATACCATAAAGAATAGCTGCCGCAAGCGGCAGTCCCACTCCCGGCTTAACTGTAATATCCCCTAATTTTTCCAGCCAGGTAGGATGACGGTGATGAACTTTTTGAACCTTACTAACAATGGAGCCTGCCTGCCCAAATCTTGCTTTTAGTATAATAGTCTCTATTGACTCCTGATGGTCGCGTTCTATATCTTTAATGGATTCGGTAAAAATAGCTTCAGGTATTTTTTTCCTGAACTCCTCTGAGCCTTCCAGAGCTAAAATTACCTGCCATCTGGGAAGATTTGTCTTTTGAATTATACTTTGTATAGCCTTTTCTATTCTTGGTTCAAATTCTATCTGCATTTTTTCTCTGTATTTTCAACAATCTGCTTTATTACCTGATGAAGTTCCTTGATTCCTTCCCCTGACACAGCAACCGTGGGAACTATGGGTACTTCAAGTAACATCCTGAGAAGATTAAAATCTATCTCTATCCCCTGGCGTCTTGCCACATCAATCATATTAAGATTTAAAATCATAGGAATGTTAATCTCTCTCATCTGTAAAGTCAGGTATAAATTTCGCTCCAGATTGGTTACATCTACAACGTTGATTATAAGGTGGGTTTCTTTTTTTAAAAGCAAATGTAGCGCTACCTCCTCAGCCCTGTTAGAAGGAATGAGGGAATAAGTTCCCGGTGCATCAACTATCTTTAATTTAACCTCCCCTACCCTCATTATCCCTTCTGTGTATTCTATAGTGGTTCCAGGATAGTTAGAGACCACCACTTTTACCCCGGTAAGACGGTTAAAAATGACACTTTTCCCCACATTAGGGTTACCCATTAAGACTGCTCTCATAAGTTTCCCTTTCAACTAAAACTTTACCTGCCATACCTCTTCCTATAGCCACGCGGCCGCATCCTGCTATTTCCACCATTACCGGTCCACCTATGGGCTGAACAGCTATCTTGCGCACCTTTTTGCCTGGTATAAAACCCAGACTGGCAAGATTGCGTTGCACTCCCCAGCCGCCTCTTATAGTAACTATCTTAGCCACCTGCCCCACGGGCAACTCTAAAAGAGTAAACATCTTTCCCTCGTATCTGAATTAGGATTACCTATTTTAATTAGGTTAACCTAATTATATATTTAAATTATAAATAGTCAAGAAAAAAGTATTTTTCTTTGCATAAGAAGAATTTTGTTGTATAATCTAATGGAAAAATTAGCCAAAAATTTCATATCTTAATATCTTAACCATGAGTGAGACCACGATTAATCAGACATTGATAAAAAGGGTTTTGTTAACAAAACTTGGCTTTTTTACAATTTGCCATGGACTGGTTCACTTAATTACCGAAAGTCTCGCCCCCCTTTTGCCTCTAATTAGAAATGAATTTAATCTTTCCTACACTATGATTGGCATTTTTACCTTAATTCTCAGTTTAACTTTAGGAATAGCGAGCATCCCTGCTGGAGTTATATCTGAGAGAATAAACAGATTTAAGTTTATTGCCCTTATGTTCTCGTTGATAGGTATTATCTGCGCTCTTTTGTTACCACGCAATAGCTTCTGGATAACTATTTCACTATTAACCGCTCTTTATTTCTGCTTTTCTGCTTTTCATCCTTCAGCTCAGATTTGCCTTTTCCATGAATACGCAAGCAAAAGGGGAGCCACCTTTGGAATATACGAATCAGGAGGAAACTTCGGGATGTTCCTGGCTCCTATTTTAGCTGGGCTTGTTGGCCCCATACTTGGCTGGAGATCTGTTTATGGAATGTGGATAATACCTGCTTTTATAGTTGCTATCTTTGTATTTTTTGCATCCAAAAAGAAAGGAGGGAACGATTTTATATACAACTCCAATAAACCAATTGATGTGGAACTTTTTAACTGGATAAAGTTCATTCTATCTCACAGGGAACTGCGGACTATTTTCACAATTCAAGGTATCGCTGGCCTGCTCTGGGCCATGATTGTATTCATACCTCTTTTTCTCGTGGACAAAAGAGGCTTTTCTGTGCAAAATGCAGGCTTTACTCTGGCTTTGTTTTTATTAGCAGGAGCCGCAGGAAAGGTGCTGGGAGGAAAAATCTCTGATAAATGGGGAAGAAAAAAGGTAATCTTTTTTTGTTTTCTTCTTTTGGCAATATTTTACCCCCTCATCCCAATTATATATGGATATACATTAATCTTTTTACTCACAGCTTTGGGTATTACTTTTTTCATGATAATACCCGTCCTTCTTGCCTCGGTGGGAGAGTTTTCTAAAGAGGGATTGGGATTCAACTACGGACTTTTTACTTTACTGGGTGCCGGATTAAGTGCAATTTCCCGTCTTTTTTCCGGGATAATAAGTGATATCTGGGGAATGGAGATAATATTCTTTGTATTTGCAAGTATTGCTGTGGCAGGAGCTATACTCTCCTTTTACCGCCTAAAATAAATAGGGACAGATACCATTTATTTATCTGCCCTTTTAAGTAAAAATTAATCTTCATTTTCCATATAATCCTCAATTATTTCTTTTGCCAGCTCATAGTCCTCATCATTAACTAAAACTTTCACCCCTGTATAAAATGTTACCGCAGGATAAGAGGATGCTATATTTTCATCCTGCAGGAAGCACTTTATTCCATTTGCCTCAAGAAAAGACTTTACTATATCAGCCTCGCTTAAGGATGAGGTTGAATGAACTTCTTTCATATGAGCTTCCTCACAAAATAACTCCTTCTTTTTCTATATTTCGGATAAAGGATTTCACAATTTTTTCTTCTCTATTATCTAAGTATCCTAATTTTCTTTGCCTGTTAGAGCCCATTTAACTTTCCTCTCCGTGCATAATAATATAATCTTTCTCCTTTAAAGTCAACGGAGAATGTGAGCAGGATTCTCCTGAAATGTCTAAAATATCAATTTCAAGAATCAACAGAGGAAATTAAACTTCTTAAAAAGGTGCGTACCCTTTTGTAGACTCAGGAATAAAGTAAAAGGTCAATGTAAGTACCCTGCCACCTGCTGGCAGAGTCACCCAAAATGTTAATTTTTTCTGTCTTCCATTCCGGAAAGAATATGAAAGTCCTCCCGTAATTGGCGATATAAGTTACTGTAAACTTTATAGGCCTTTTCATACGTGTCTATATTCTCAGGATTGGGTTTAATCTCGTTGATTTTTTTTATCCATTTTGTACAGGCATCCTGTATTGTAGTAAAAATGCCAACCCCAACAGCTGCTACCAGTGAAGCTCCATAGGCGGAGGCATCTTCTACATGGGTGGTAAAAACAGGTAGATTAAAGATATCTGCTTGAATTTGTCTCCAAAGTTTATTTTTCGCTCCACCTCCCGAAGAGACCACATGAAAGGGCCGAATTTCTAATCGTTTAAACTCTTCAAGAGTATCTCTTAGGGCAAAAACTACTCCCTCCATAATAGCTCTTATCAAGTCACTTTGAGAATGACGAAGGGTAAGGCCAATGAAAGCACCACGGGCTTGAGGATCAAGGTGTGGCGTTCTTTCTCCTTCCAGATAAGGCAGAAATAACAATCCCTTTTTGGCAGCTGAGATAGAGGAGATTTTCTTAGAGAAAAATAGAGCAGGATTTAGGTTCTTGGTAGCTTTTTCAGAGATAATTTGTTTCAGAAACCACTCAAAAGATGATCCACCAGAAAGTATGGCACCCATAAGGATCCATTTTTGGGCTAATGCGTAAGGAATAGTATGTAGGATCCTATCTGGTTTCAAAAGGGGTCGATCAATGCAGGTGAAAAGTAATGCACCTGTACCAATGCTACATGCGATTTCTCCGGATTTAATAATACTACACCCGATACCCATCATTACCTGATCTGCACCTCCTGCAACGATTGGGGTTCCTTGCTTGAGGGAAGTTACCCTGGCAGCTTTTTTGGTGATATATCCAGTTATCTGGGATGATTCATAAAGGGGAGGGAAAAAATTGTAAGGGATATCTAACGTATCTATGATGCTTTTAGCCCATTGTCTTTTATGCGTATTCAAAAGAAGTGTCCCTCCTGCATCAGTGACATCAGAGGCTACTTCTCCCGTAAGTTTCAACCGAATATAATCCTTGGGAAGGAGAACTTTATGTATTTTATTCCACAGACCAGGTTCATGCTTTTGAATCCAAAGAAGAGAAGGAGCCATAAATCCACAGGATATAGGAAGTCCAGTAATGTTGTTAATTTCCTCCCCTAATTTGTCTCTAAGTTTTTCTACCTGCGCAATACTTCTTCTATCCATCCAAATGATTGCATCTCTTAAGGGAAGGAGATTTTTATCTACAGCAACTGTGCCGTGTGTTTGCCCAGAAAGTCCAACCCCTTGTATCTTAGATGAGTCAATACCAGTTCCAGCAAGAACTTTACGTATTGATTTGATAGTACTCTTCCACCATTGTTCTGGATCTTGTTCGGCCCACCCAGGATGATAAGTATGCACCGGATATTTCTCAGATGATGTAACAATGGTTTTCCCTCTTTGGTTAACCAAAATAACTTTTATACCCGATGTACCAACATCTATGCCTAAAAGGTAGACCATCGCTAGCTTTTATTTTAGTGCTTCATCATAGATACTCTATAAGAGAAAATTGGTATCCAAAAAGCAACCGGGCTTCACAAAGCGTGAAACCCGGTTGTGTCCTCATCTGTTGTCAATCATAATATCCGGCGGCCTCAAACTCTCTTCTCATGTAGTCAACCCAACGTTTCTGGGCCTCTTGGGGGGTCATGATTCCATGTAGTACATCTGAGGCGAACTCGCCCGCTGCCCGATACATGACATCGCCCCACTCCGGAATAGGCTGGCGAGGGAAACCATACTCCATCTGGGCCTGGAAAACAGGGAGAAAATCAGGGTAGAAGGGATGGACGGCCAGGATGCCGGGGTCGGTGAAATGTCGTGTACGGGAAAAAGTAGCTGTGCGTAGATTGAATTCCACTTCGTTTTTCTCATACAACCACTGCAAGAACTTAAATGCTTCTTCCGCCTTGGGGGTGTCGAAAATCAAGGTACCACCGCCACCCAAAAAAGACCGGCCAATAGGAAGGTTTAAGAGGTTCCCCGGCCACTTAGGGAATGTAGCGTATCCCACTTTACCTACCGATTTACCGGTTGGGTCCTCCACAGTCATCACACCCTCGGCCCATAGTTCAGCGGTAGCCAGTCTCCCCTCTCGGAAATACCATAGGTGTTCCAGAAAGTCCCAGGTTTCCGCGGCGGGAGGGAAGGTATGCCGAATCAAGCGGGACAAGTACTCTACTCCTTTCAAAAGAATTGGGTGATCGATGTCCGGCTCAAAGTTCTCGTCCCATCCCTTCAGCCCCAAGGAGTACACAATGGCCAGAAAAGCTCGCGCCATTCCTCCAGGTGGCTTGATAGAAGCAGAATACCCGTATAGTGGCATCTCCAGTACTTTTCCGGCTACCTTTTCCCCGGCATCCCGGGTGAAGAAAACGGCTATGTCGTACAGCTCTTCCCAAGTTTCAGGAGGCTCCAATTCTCTTCCAAATTGTTCTTTAAAAGCTGTCCGCTCATCGGGATGAGCGAACCAGTCCTTCCGATAGACGTAAAACGGGGTTTGTGGGTTGCGGGCGATGGCGATGACTTCTCCCGGTCTCATAATTTGGCTGGTCATATGTGACTCAAAAAGGGATGGAGGGTATTGGTCAAGGTCGAAGTTATATTTTTCAATGAATTCGTCTAACCCTTTCACGTGCCGGTAGTAATATCCGAACCAACCGGGGCTGTGATAACCCATATCATAATAGTAAGTCCTGGCTTGGGCTTCCAGCATCATTTTTTCCCGCATCAAGTCGGGTGGCATTACTTCCATTATGACTTTCACCCCGGTCTCTTCTTCATATTTGGGGATGAAGTACTCCTCCAAAGCCGTCACATGCGGACCTGGATGTTCGGCCCAACGGAGAGTCCACTGTTCTGCCCACACCAACATTCCCAGAGAACAAACTAACGATGTAATTGCCAG
>JACUUP010000078.1 GCA_014859225.1 Candidatus Aerophobota bacterium | reverse complement strand
GTCCACCTTTATATCAAAAAATCCCTGGATCTGGTCAACATGCAGGTCCATAGTTAAAATACGGTCTGCCCCGGCTGTCGTTATCAGGTTTGCTACCAGTTTAGCAGTGATGGGAACACGAGGTTTATCTTTTCTATCCTGGCGGGCATAACCATAATAAGGAATAACAACGGTTATTCTTTGAGCTGAGGCTCGCCTGCAAGCATCAATCATAATCAAAAGTCCCATCAAATTCTCATTAACCGGTGGATTGGTAGATTGCACAAGAAAAACATCGCTACCCCTTATATTTTCATCAATTTTCAAATAGGTTTCTCCATCGCTAAAGGAACTTATCCGCATCTTTCCCAGATTTATTCTAAGATACTCAGTAATTCTGCTGGCAAGCTGCACATTAGCTCGGCCAGTAAAAATTTTCAAATCCTCATTTAACTGCATCTACTCCTCCTGCCATTTACTTCTTCAATGGTGAACAAACTATTATAAAAAGAGAAAGAACAACTGTCAAATAACGTGTCAAATCACATAAAATGTAGCTGAGGATGGTTGGTTGGGTCGTTGCCATCATTTCTGTCCCTTTTGTCATAACCTGTCCCTTTTGTCATACCTGCGAAAGCAGGTATCCAAAGGGATAAACTCCAGCAGGTATCCAGAGCTCCTTCATTTTTCAACCATACTTTTTATCTTCAAACCACAATTATTTTTTCTTTTGCTATATCAATTTTCTTCCTCACTTCCTTCCAGCTTATTCTTGAGGTACCAGGTTAAAACACCACTAACCAACATGAACAAGAAAGCAAAAAGGAAAGCCGTTTTTATTCCCCAAAGACGCATAAGACCTATTCCCATAAAAGGAAAAATTATTCCTCTTATCCCCATAAATGAGGTATCGGCTCCTGAGTAAAATGGGAGCTTCTGGATGGAGTAATTACGGGTGATGTAAGTTATTCTACCAAGGTCCAAGCCACCAGAGGTAAAACCTGAAAGAGAACTTGCCACAGCAAGAAACCAGATGTTTCTTTCAATATAGTAAAACAAAGGAACCAATGAAGCTAATATGTATACAAAGGCAAGCACATAAGTGGGTTTCTTTCCAGCAAGAATTTCTCCCCAGAATATATAGGAAAACATCCACATCAGTGAAAACAAAGCCCCCAATTTGCCAATAGAGTAGTTAGAAAAATTAAGGTAGCTTACAAGATATATAGGGTAAAGAGGAAGAACCAATAAACTTCCTGCACCTCCGAGAAAGGAGATAGATGTATAGAGAAGAAATCTTTTATCGCGAAGGGGTAGCTTTATCGTGCGAAAAAAAGATGAGGAAGGAGCAGCTGCTCCCACTTTTTTCTTATTAGAAAAATCCTCCTTTATTTTCCTGAAACTCAGTGAAGAAAGAATTCCCAGTCCTGCCCCGAGGGGAAAAATAATTCTGTAACTCGTGATATCCAGAAGGACACCACCCAGATAGGTAAAAACTATGGCAACTAAAGCCATCTCGGTTCTCACATAACCTAAAGCCCTCCCCCGATGAGCCCCAGGATAAATCTCCTTCATAGTTTGAGCATAGGCAGGGTCAGCGATGAACTCTATAATCCAGTAAATTAAAATAACTGTTATATAGAAAGCTGGTAGAGAACTTATACCAATTAGTACAGCAAGAAAAATTCTTGCGGCTACTTTTATTTTGACAATAAAAGAAACCTTTCGCGTGAGCTTAGATGAGCGATGACCCCAATATGCGGCGAGCAAGGCTCCAATGAAAGTAGAGGCAGTAAGAAGAGCCAGTGAGAAATCTTCTGCTCCTATTTTCCTAGCTACATAAGGGAAAAAGGAAATTGCCAACCCATAAAAGGCTCCATAAAAAAGTCCCCCTAAAGAATCGTAGTAGTAGTTAGCACGAATCCAGGATGGAAGACGGTGGTCGAGAAACATTAATTAATCCTTTCTCATAAGCTAACTTTAATAGCATCGGAAAAAGCAAAATTTCATATATCATCTTCATAATGGGCTAATTGTCAAGATAGCACAACTTTTTATTTTTTCTGTTTTATCTCTACATCTATTGGCTCAAGGAATTTAGGGTAGGAAGATTTGGTGGGGTGGAAGAGGAACATGGTGATTTTTCCCCAATAAAACTTTTCCACAATATTTCAGCCAGAGCTCAATCTATGTCTTTCAGGCTAAGCCAGTATTTCAGGAGAGGAGCTTGTCGGTTAAAGACCATAGATATGTTACGTAAGTAACAACCCTCCACAGGATTTTTTTCAGATGTATCTACAAGAGGTTCCCGGGATGGCTTTCTACCTTGCTCATCTTCCAATATTTTGATTACCGGATGCAATGGTTCATCTGGGTTGGCCTCTGTTACCATACCCACCTCGCGCCGGTTTGTCCGTACCACAGTTCCAACGGGGAAAAAACCCACCACACTGATAAATAATTTGACCAGAATCATATTGAAGTAATTTTTACCTCTATGTAGCATTAACAGGATAGCCTGATGAGGAAACATTGGCGTGCGATAGGGGCGGATGGTGGTGAGAGCATCGTAGAAGTCACAAATACTGACAATTTGAGTGAAGTGGTTATCATTTCTCCTTACCTTCAAAGAGGGATAGCCACTGCCATCACAGCGAATATGATGTTCCAGGGCAACACGAGGTGTGATAGGACTAACCCCCGGAATGGAGGAAAGTATTTCTGCACCCAGAACAGGATGACGGGATATTATCTCCCATTCTGTTGGATTTAGAGAGTCGGGTTTAGTAATAATTTGCTCTGGTATCATTATCTTACCAATATCGTGCAAAAGAGCTGCCTCGCCCAGTAAACTCAATAGCTCTCCATTAATTCCTAACCGTTTGCCCATAAGTAGACCCAAAAGAGCCACATTAACTGAATGGTGGAAAGTGTAGTCATCGTATGTCTTTATGTTGAACAAACCTCTCAGGGTAGATTCATCCTTTATTGTTCTTTCTATGAGTCTGTGGACGATGGAATGGACACTTTCAGGGGAGAAGGAAGCTCCTTTAAGAACCGCCTCAAAAATGTCCTCCATTTTAGAAACAGACTCTTCATATTCGCTTGGTGATTCTCCAGGTTGAGCTTCAGAGCTGTTTTTATCCTTTAGAGTTTTAACAGGTAGCATTTTGTTTAACAGGATGTGGGTTATTCCTCTTGCCTGAAGCTCTTGTTTAAGCGACCTAAAGGAAGAAACCTTATGCTGGCGTTCATTAAGGAAGTTTAACAATAGAATCAACTCTGCTGATGTGATACCTGGTTGGAAAGCGATTCTATTAATTCCCGCTTTAACAATTTCTCTTATAAAGCTGGCAAAATCAAGACTTTCCTGGCGTAGAGAATGACCATTGATGAAAAGTTCCTCACCGATGATGGTTATCTCTGTCTGGTTTTCTTCTTTCCTTATATCTTCAATGTTTTCCAGAAGTTCCCTGACTTTCTCTTGAATCATGGGATGCCCCTCAGGAAATAGAGAAAGAGCATTTTTTGCCTTGATGAGAGCCCTGAGCAATTCAAATTTTTCCATTTTTTCTCTCTTCAGGAATTTTTTTTAAAGTCCTGTAGGCTTTCAGACCGATACGCAGAAGTTTCCAGTTCCAGAAAAAAAACCGCAACCAGCTCAGGCGATGAAGCAATTCTAGTAGCTCTTTTCCCTGTATCTTTCCCGCAATCTCTACTAATTGGAGTGTAATAAAGACATCTTTTTGAAGAAAATCAGATCTGGAAAGCAGTTTGATTAAATGAGGTTCTAAAACCTTCCCGGGTAGATATAACAGGTGCTCAGCAGCCGTTCTACTAATCATATGGTCCTCAGACCCCAGCAGGAAAATAATCTGTTCAATCGCTACTTGACTACCGATGGAAGCCAAGGAACGAATGGCTTCTTTTTTTACCTTATGGTGTCCGTAGCTGAGGGCCCTTGCAATGATATTTTCGTTACCTGGTCCCAGCTGGCCGAGCAACCATACAATGTTGCGAACTACGTACCAATGGCGCTGATTCATGTACGAAGCGAATCTGTTAATATCGTATGAAGGAGCAAGCTTAACCATGATGTTCATCATTGTTCTCCTGACTGAGCGATGTTCTTCGCTATCCAGGAGCTGGATAAATACAGGGATGACAAAATCACCTAAAGCACCCAGAACAGACAGGTACTTTTCTCCTCGTCTATCATCTTTTTCCTGATGATACATATCAACCAAACGCTGGACAATACCGCCTGAGGCAAGGGAGGAAAGCATATCTTCAATCAGAGTGGAGGCTAAAAACTTTTTTTCCCATGCAATGCCATTTAACACTCTTAGTTTGGTTAACCAAAAAGTTAGTTCCTCCCAGTGCTCGCTGTTAATAAGCTGAGTAAGCAAATTTGAAACTCTCTCAACAAAACTTCGGCAGGTCTCTAAATCTTCTTCCAAGGAAATCAGGTTAACAAGACAGCGCAGCTCACTTGCAACTAAATCAACATCAGCCATTTTAGATGCAAGCTGTTTAAGCGCCTCTTTTTCCCTGTTGTCTAAAATTATGTCTAAGTTTTGAAAATAATTTAGGTTAATACCAGAAGAAAGCTCATTTTCACTGATACGCAGTTTCTGTCTCTCCATAACTTCTTTTTCAACAGTATTTTTGCGTTCCTGCAACGCAGGAATGTTATCTATCCTGTGTCCGTTTTTCTGCAATTTACTCCCCAATATGGGTATAAGAATAGATTCTCGCCTCTCTGGTAGATGCAGATTCTCTATTGTCTGGGCGAAAGCCCTGGGCAAAAAAATTCCTGACTCACATAAAAGAGCAAGGGAGTGTGCCAGAGCAGCATCTGGAAAAAAACGCAAAATCTCTCCTTCCTCCCGTCCCCCCAGCAAAGCGGGGATTAAACAGCTTCCAACCAGGTCTTCTTTGATTTGAGGATCCATCCCTATGATTGAATGAGCAATTCTGTCCCAAACCTGGCTTTTTGGTCTCCCCTCTGTTATTTGAAGAAATTGCTGCATCTCCCTTAACTTCTGTCCAAAAAAATGTGCCCATCTCTCGGTCTCTTTTTTCTGTATTTCGCGTATAACCTGGCCCAGTTGCTCATAGTCACTTATTAGCTCTTCCATTTCATCCCCGGATAGGGAGGATAAATCAAGGTCAGCATCTACTTTAATAACAACTCGTGGCCTCAAAAAAATTGATTTTTCCATAACCTGCCGCTGGTCAAGGGAATGCTGCATTTGCCTTTTTGTTCTCATGATTACGTCAGCCAAAAATTTTTCCGCGTCCTTTATTTCCACTATCTCGGGAACCCGGGATTCTACAAGCTGGATGTGCTCAATGCCTTTTTCTTTAAAGATACTGGAAACGCCTTTGTGTTGGGTTATTTTCTTTGGATGCATCCCAAATATTTCACAGAGGCTTCTTAGCTCCCTTGAGGTAACATTTTGTTGAAAGGTTAACTTTTCTACACCCAACACATAAAGCCTCTGAGTAAACTGCACAATACCTGGATAATTCATGTCAATTGGTCTCTCTTTGACAAGGAGAGCTTTTGGAGTGACAGTAATGGTAATCTCATTTTCCGTTTTAAGTTCTCTCAGAAGCTCAAGACACTCATCAATCGCTACTTTGCACATCGGGTTGGTTTCTGGATAAAAAAGCAAAATTTTGGTGCTCTTAATAAAGGATTTAATGAAAGCCTGAATCTTATGTGTAGTTACATCAACTGGTTTTTTGTGGGGCATTTATTTCCCCCCAGTATTTCCTCTCTCTGGTAAAAAGAGAGTCAGCTAAAACGAGCATGGGCACCCATTAAAAAATCGCCAATAATCCGTGGAAGGGCATCAACTCCAACTCCCAGAGTTACATCTATATCTCTGGTTAGCCGTGGCTCCCCATATAGAAGCACTGCCTGCCCGCCAATAATCATGTACGGTATACTATGCTCATCAAGAGACATACCCAATTTAGCTAAGAGTTCTTCAAACAATTGAGAATCCTTGCAACTTTAAT
The DNA here is from genome assembly GCA_014859225.1 of Candidatus Aerophobota bacterium. GTDB lineage: Bacteria > Aerophobota > Aerophobia > Aerophobales > B3-G15 > Kmv34. The sequence continues at coordinate 1,035 of JACUUP010000078.1, read as the reverse complement.
GTCTACATCTATTCCTTCCAAAGGGTCCCTGGGGGGGAGCACGCCAAGACTCACCCCTTCCTGCCACATAGCCTCAAAAATAGCTAAAGCCTGCTTAAAGGATAGCTTTTCCTCTTTTATCATTTTATCATAAAATCGCTCCAAGGTATCAGCATTTTTAATCAAAGTTTTCCTCCTTCTACTATACTCTTCCACCCTTATCTTTTTGAGTATTACTTTTAGGTAATGCTAACATTTCTGAATATAAGTCAAAATGAGCGTCCTTTGCAAACAAGCTCCATGTCTTTTTTCGGTGTATACACCTCTCTTTAGATTAATGTTTTCACAGAGCAGCTTGTGTTTTCACCGTGTCAATTATCTTCCTGGCATCCTCCATAGCCAACGTGGCATCATCTTTGCCTAAAAATTGAAATCTGTATTCTTCTCTCACGTAAAAGGAAAAAAGTCGTGCAAAAGAAGATGCAGCTTCACAGCCAAAATGCTCTCTCGCAAGCGGCAAAAGTATCCTCATCTTGCTGGAAAAACCCGCTCCTCTCATAGCAAGAGCTGCCTGGAGAAGGTGTTTTGAAGCCACAAAACAAAGAGCAAAAACTCCTGAGAAAAGCTCATCTTGAAGCATTTTTTCTGCAATTTCCACCTTGTTAATTTCAAACTCCAAAGATTTTTTAAAAAAATCCTTATATTTTATCTTGGGAGGCTCTGGGTTGTATTCAAGGTCAATATCCCCAAAAATAATGACACCTTCTTTTTTTACCGCGGTGGAAAGGGGAAATTTCTCTTTTCTGAAATCATCTGCTTTCACGGAAAGAAGGGTTACATCCTTTTCATAGCGAGTCTCTATATCTGAAGATATTTTGTTTATCTTTTGGATTAACTCCTTATCAGTTGTTTCAAAAATTGCAAGAAGGTCAATGTCTGAGTTTTCCCTTGCTTTGCCTTTTGCCCAGGAACCATAAAGGATGAGAGCAAGAAGACTGTCTGTGAACTACTCCTCCCTTACGGAAGGAGCTTCCTAATTCAACGATTGCCCACTGG
>JACUUP010000077.1 GCA_014859225.1 Candidatus Aerophobota bacterium | reverse complement strand
GAGCAAAAAGATGCAGGAGATTTATCAGGTTATGGAAAAGGTGGCTCCTACCGACTCTACCGTGCTTATTCAGGGTGAAAGTGGAACAGGGAAAGAGCTGGTAGCCAGGGCAATCCACTATAGCTCACCTCGAAAGGATAAACCATTTATGTCCCTTGATTGCGGAGCACTCTCGGAGACTTTGCTGGAGAGTGAGCTTTTTGGTCACATCAAGGGCTCTTTCACCGATGCCATAGTTACAAAACCTGGACTTTTTGAGATAGCTAATGGAGGAACATTTTTCCTGGATGAGGTAAGCAACATAACTTTATCCACTCAGGCAAAACTTTTGAGAGTTTTGCAGGAGCGAGAGTTTAAACCGGTAGGAGGAACCAAGTGGGAAAAAGTGGACATTAGAATAGTAGCTGCCACCAACAAAGACCTTAAAAAACTAATAAAAGAAGGTAAATTTCGCGATGACCTTTTTTACCGATTAAATATCGTTCCCATATATCTTCCCCCTTTGAGCGAACGAAGAGAGGATATTCCTTTTCTTGCCTCTCATTTTCTTGAGAAGCACAATAAGGAGCGTAACCGAAGCATAAAAGGTATCTCTTCTTCCGCAATGCAACTTCTCATCAATTATTCCTGGCCAGGTAATGTGCGTGAGCTGGAGAATTTAATTGAGAGGTTAGTTGTGATGAGCGAAGAAGATACCATAAAATCTGAACATCTACCTTTAAGCATCAGAGGAGAGGAGCAGATTTTAGATGTGCAGATTCCCAGGAATTGGGAAGAAATAAAAAAAATAAAAAAAGAGTTGAAAAGAAAAATACTTGTTAGAGTAGAGAAAAAATTTATTCTTGAAACACTAAAACGAAACCAGTTTAATGTTACAAAATCAGCAAAAGATGTAGGAATGCAAAGGCAAAATTTCCAGGCTTTGATGCGAAAATATAATATATCCCTCCCCACCCAAGACCAGTGAAAATATATGCAGTGCATGCATAAATTATTCAAGCGTATGTTTCAAATCCTGTTATAGAAACCCGCCATTTGACTTCCTATCCTCTTCTTTTCTCAGTTTATATTATCCTCCCTTTTTTAAAAATAGGTTTGGCATAAAAATTGCTCTATAGTGTTTTAGTGTAGGGAATATTCACATGAATTATATAAGATCTTCTGGGCTGGTGCTTGTTGCCGATGCTGATAAAAAGACGCGCAGTCATCTTGCTAAATTTTTATCTCGTAAAAATCTCACCATTGAGACTGCTTCTACCGGGAGTGAGGTAATTCAGAAAGTTCAAAACACACAGGTAAAGGTGTTAATTATGGATTTAGAGCTTGGAGGAATCAAGGGATACGAGATAATCCCCATTCTCAAAAAAATAGACCCCACACTACCCATTATAGTGACCTCCGGCAATAGTTCCTTAGAGGTTGCCCGCAGAGTCAGGGCAGAAGGTGTTTTCTTTTATGCTTTAAAACCACTGGATATGGAGGAGATAGAACTTGCGGTTAATGATGCTTTAAAAAAGCAAAAAAATGAGGTGAAAAAATGAATGCAAATATTTTACTTTTTTCCATCTTATTTCCCGTAGTAGCAGGAGGTATTTGTTTTTTTATCAAATTAAAATGGGTAAAAGAAGCAATAGCTATAGCCATTAGCGTCATCCTTTTCGCTTTAAGTATTTTTCTTTTTGTCGCAGTTAGAGATGTGCCTTTATACTGGAGCTATGCCTGGTTGCCTCAGATGAATATAGATTTTTCTTTAAGATGCTACGGTTTTTCTTCCATAATCCTGCTTTTTATCTCTTTTTTTGCACTACTTACCTGTTTATACTCTGCAAACTTTATGAAAAATAAGAAAAGAGCGGGAGAATATTACACATACCTTCTCTTAACTCTTGGTATCTCCTGGGGCGTTATTTTAGCCAATAATCTTGTGGTCTTTCTTCTTTTCTGGGGAATACTGGCTCTGCTCCTTTATGCTTTTCTTTCCTTGGGCTCCCTCAAACTCGCCACTAAAGGTATCTTTACTATGGGGGTTGCTGATTTTGCCCTCATATTAGGAGCGCTTTTTTTATTTAAATTGTCCGGAAGCTTAAATATGGATACTCCGCTCAAAATTGAGCTTACAGGAGCTTTGCCTCTTAGTGCATTTATTCTTCTTGCCACCGGGGCTATAGCTAAAATGGGAAGCATTCCTTTTCATACCTGGATACCCGATGCCTCCAGGGAAGCTCCACTTCCGGTAATGGCGTATTTACCTGCCTCCCTGGATAAACTGTTAGGGGTTTACCTTTTGTTTCGCATCTCATCTGATTTTTTCAATTTGAGCGCAACCTCCCTTGCCTCTTTTTATCTTATGTTAATAGGAGCATTCACCATTGTGGTAGCGGTGATGATGGCTCTTGTTAGCGCTGATATGAAAAAAGTTATTGCCTATCTTAATATCTCTGCTGCTGGATATATGATGATGGGAATAGGCACGGCTAATCCGGTGGGGATTGCAGGAGGACTTTTTTATCTTTTAAGCACAACTGTATGGACATCCCTTCTTTTCTTTGCCGCAGGCTCGGTAGAAAATCAAACAGGAACCTCTGATTTTTCCTCACTGGGAAAAGTTGCAAGGTGGATGCCTTTAACTTTCGCGGGAACCTTAGTGGGAGGACTTGCTATCTCAGGTGTGCCTCCTTTTAACGGATTTTTCTCCAAATGGATGATTTATCAGGGAATTATCCAGCTTACAACTTTAGGAGGGGTGGGAAGATTATGGATAGTATGGCTTGTGGCTGCTATGTTTGGAAGTGTAGTTACTCTGGCAAGTTTCATAAGGATGTTTTACTCTGTTTTTCTGGGTGAAGTGGGCCTTACTGAGAAAAGAAGAGCTGAGGAGCTTTCCCTGGTGCACACTTTTTCTAATCCAGGCCTTGCTCCAGAAAAAAAAGTGGAGGAAGTAGGTATGACCATGAATTTTCCTGTGCTTTTTTTAGCTTGTCTGTGTGCTATTTTTGGTATCTTTGCTTATGAGCTGCCACTTAAATTTTTTGTGCTTCCTTTTGTTGCCGAAATGCCCCCGGTTGCAAGCTGGGTTGGATGGTGGGAGCCAGAACTTGCCACCATCCTGATGATTGTTGGACTTGTTGTGGGGATATTAATTTATCTTTTCAGCAAGGTGAAACTTGGAAGAGAAGATATTACCTACATTGGGGGAGAAGAGCCGCGGGGAGATATGATTTTGGGCGGGATAGGTTTTTCTGACACCGTGGCAAATTTTGTTGGTATTCGCAGAATATACGCTGCAGGACAAAAAGGTCTTATTGACATTTACCAGGGAATGCTGGCGTTCTCCAGAGCGGTAGGGTATTTTCTTTTTGCACTGGATAGGCTTGCCGATTATCTGTGGAGAGGGCTTGCCTATGTTGTTCTTTTCTGCGGAAAAGCTGCCAGCCTTGCCCATAACGGAATTTTACATAATTATCTTGCCTGGTTTTTGTTAGGTCTGGTAATTTTAATATTAGTCTTTTGTCTGTAAATAAAATGAGAAAAGAAAAATCTTTAACCTTAGCTTGCGCCGCAAGAGCCTTAGAAATGGTAGGCTGTGGTGCAGTTGTAGGAGCCATAGCTTTTACCATTATTGCTGGATTTATAACTGATGCTAAATCTGTTCCTTTGATGACCTACTCTCCATTTATTGGGGCCCTTTTTGGCGGTGCAGTTTCATTTGCTGTTATTTTGTTTGCCGATTTTAAAAGCACTCAGGGAAAATAAAATATACAAATAAAGCTGCCATTTTCATTATTATCTGCCCCCCCTTATCATTTTTAAACTTGACAAGCAACTTATATTGAGTAAACTGCTATGCGGGAGTTGGGAAAAAGTTGCTGAAGAGAAATTTGGTAAGTGGTGTTGCAGGTTTATTTTTACCGGCAGATTGCCTTTTATGCAAAAAACCCCTTGAGCCTTTGAATAGAAGTTTTATCTGTTTTCGCTGCTGGCAAAATATTGAGTGGCTACCTGCTTTATGTTGTGCAAGATGCAGAAAACCCCTCTTTTTTACCCCGGGCAAAAATTTTACCTCTCCTCAGGTATGTCCTGCTTGCAGGATAAACCCGCCCCATTTTCAAAGACTTTTCTCATCCACAATCTACCGCGGTGTGATGGCTGAGGCTATTAAGCTCTTTAAATATACGGGCAAAAGAGGCATAATGAGAGGTTTTATTTATGTGGTCAAAACGTGCATAGAGCATTTTAATTTGAGCTTTCTGGGATTAGAAGCAATAGTGCCCGTTCCCTTACATCCCAGAAAACAAAGAGAGCGAGGATACAACCAGGCTGAGGATATTGCCAGGATGGTGGGTAGATATTTAAATCTTCCCGTATGGAACAGTTATTTAGTTAGGGTGCGTTATACGAAACCTCAAACCAGTCTGAGCAAAAATGAAAGAAGGGAAAATATGAAAGGTGCCTTTTCTGTCCCAAAAAGGGCAAGAAATTGGGCAAAAGGGAGCAAAATTTTGTTAGTTGATGATGTCTACACTACAGGTTTCACCTTAAATGAAGCCTCAAAAGAAATAAAAAGATATGGAGCTGAAGTTTTTTCCTTTACGTTAGCACGCTCCCCCTGATAAGTAATTTGACATTTTACAGAGGCTTGTTATAATTTAGCCAATTTCATCATTACTGAACAAAGGGGGTGAAGTGTATGCCTGAGGCAGGAACGGTCAAGTGGTTCAACGACCGTAAGGGTTATGGGTTTATCTCTCGCAGCAATGGAAAGGATGTGTTCGTGCATTTTTCCAATATTGCTCAAGAGGGGTTCAAAAGCCTAAAAGAAGGTGATAAAGTATCCTTTGATGTTCAAGAGAGCAAACGGGGCCTTCAGGCCATAAACGTGGTTAGAGCGTAGTATCTGGAAGGAAAATTAAACCCGGCTGAATCATTAAACTTCAGCCGGGTAAAACAAAGGAGGATAAATAAAAAATAAAAAAACAAAAGGAGAGTGGTGATGAAAGTAGAGATAAGCGGAATACATATTCCTGTAACAAAAGATATTGATGATTTTGTCCGCAAGAAAATAAAAAAAATAGAAAAGTATCTAAGGAACATCACTACATCTCACGTAATATTGAAATGCGAAAAAGACAGGTTTGAAACTGAGATTAATGTTTTAACCAAAGGCTCAGTTATAAATGCCAAAGAAGTAGCAAATGAGCTATACACTTCTATAGAGGGAGCCATCAAGAAGGTTGTCAGTCAATCCAAAAAATACAAAGAAAAGAAAAAATCACACAAACCTTTAAGACCCAGGAAAACAGTCCCCTTAGAACAATTTGTTGCAAAAGAGGAGGAAAGACCTGCCCTGCTGCGAATGAGAAGGAAACTGGCAAAGCCAATGGAAGTTGAGGAGGCCCTGATGCAGCTTGAGGTATCTAAAAACAGTTTTCTTGTTTTTCTTAACGCTGAAACAAATCAAATTAATGTTGTTCATAAAAAAGAGGATGGAAATTTTGTTCTAATAGAGCCTGATTGAGAGTATGAAAGGAGGATACGTTGCAGATAAGTAGTTTTTTAGACGGAAAGGCAATTAAGCCCGCTCTTGAGTCCAGAACAAAACAAGAGGTTATCAATGAACTTGTCGTCTTACTGGAAAAGACTGGCAAGGTAACTGACCGAGAAGAATTTTTGCGTGTTATAAAGGAAAGAGAGGAACTTGGCTCAACAGGAATTGGTTATAACATAGCAATTCCCCATGCAAGGTCTAAGGCTATTAAATCGTTAGTTGGAGCCTTTGGTATATCCAAAAAGGGGATAGATTTTGATGCGTTGGACAAAGAACCTGTGCATTTATTTTTTCTATTGGGTGCCTCTCAAGATGCATCGGGGGAGTACTTAAGGGCACTTGCTCTTATTTCCCGTTTCCTGCGACGCAGAAAAGTCAGGCAGGATTTAATGAAGGCACAAACAGTGGATGATGTGATGCAGATAATAAGAAGAGAAGAGCTCTAAGTTTTCTTTAAGGATACAAAGAGGAGGCAGAGAATGGGAAACACTGATTTTCTTTTTACATCTGAGTCGGTAACCGAAGGGCATCCGGATAAAATTTCCGACCAGATTTCAGATGGTATTCTGGATGCTATTTTGGAAAATGACCCCAAGGGCCGAGTTGCCTGCGAGTGTCTGGTGACCATTGGCTTAGTTTTTGTGGCGGGTGAGATTAGCACTTCCTGTTATGTGGAGATACCTGCCATAGTTAGAGGTATATTAAAAGAAATAGGCTACACCCATGCAAGTTATGGAATAGACTATAAAAGCTGTGCAGTGATTACCTCCATTCACGAACAGTCTTTGGACATTGCCCTGGGAGTGGACAGGGATGGAGCAGGTGACCAGGGCATGATGTTTGGTTATGCCACCATTGAAACTCCAGAGTTCATGCCACTACCTATAGTTTTAGCTCACAGATTAACCAGAAGGTTAGCAGAGGTAAGAAAAAAGAAGGTGCTTCCCTATCTTCGCCCCGATGGAAAATCTCAGGTTACGGTAGAATACGAAAACGGTGTTCCGCGAAGGGTTAAAACTGTGGTTCTTTCCGCTCAACATTCTCCTGAGGTAGAATCAGAGGATATAGAAGATGAACTAATAGAAGTTGTGGTTAAACCCTGTATACCTAAGGAGTATAAAGACCCACAGATGAGCTACTTTGTCAACACTACGGGTAGTTTTAAAGTAGGAGGACCTCAGGCAGACACAGGACTTACTGGCAGGAAGATAATTATGGATACCTATGGAGGTGTTGGCTCTCACGGAGGAGGATGTTTCTCGGGAAAGGACCCTTCAAAAGTTGACCGTTCAGGCTCTTATATGGCAAGGTATATAGCTAAAAACATTGTAGCAGGTGGCATAGCTAAAAAATGTGAGGTTCAAATTGCCTATGTTATCGGGGTGCCCGAGCCTGTTTCTTTAATGGTAGATACCTTTGGGACAGGTAAAATTCCTGAGTCCAGAATAAAACAAATAATTCTCAAAAATTTCCCTCTAACCCCCAGAGGGATAATTGATAAACTTAACCTGCGACGCCCCATTTATAAAAAAACTGCCGT
>JACUUP010000002.1 GCA_014859225.1 Candidatus Aerophobota bacterium | reverse complement strand
TAACCATCCACAGGCAGCAAAGCTAACCTACCTTGGCCTCTACGCCCTCCAGCATAGAGGTCAGGAAAGTGCCGGTATTGCTACATCTGATGGGCTGAACACTTCAATACATAGAGGTCTTGGCCTGGTTGATTCTATTTTCAGTGAAGAGGTGCTGGCAAACCTGCCCGGTAGATTTGCCATTGGCCATAACCGATATTCTACAACAGGCTCTACTGCTCCATCCAATATCCAACCTCTGCTTATAAGCTTTTTTGGAGAAGGAATAGCTATCTCTCATAATGGGAACTTGATAAACGCCACAGAAATAAGAGAAAAACTGGAGCTCTCAGGTTCTATCTTTCAGTCCACAATGGATACAGAGGTGATTGTCCACCTTTTTACTAAATTTAACAAATCCCTCGGGAAAAAAAGAGCTTTAGTGGAAGCTCTCAGAAAAGTTAAAGGTGCTTACTCTTTGGTTATGCTTTTTAACGATGTTTTAATCGGTGCAAGAGACCATCTTGGGTTTAGACCACTTGTGCTGGGAAGTAGTGGTTCAAGTTATCTTTTAGCTTCAGAGACCTGTGCCTTTGACCTGGTAGGAGCAACATATATAAGAGAGATTAAACCGGGGGAGATGGTTATTATTGACCAGCAAGGGATAAAATCCTACACAATAAAAGAGCCTAAAAAACTATCCCAGTGTATATTTGAACATATATACTTTGCCCGCCCGGACAGCATCGTATTTGGAGAAACTGCCCATACGGTGAGAGGAAAGATGGGCAAAACTCTAGCCAGGGAACATCCAGCTAAAGCAGACCTTGTAATTCCAGTTCCTGATTCAGGAATATCAGCTGCGCTGGGATACGCTCAGCAAAGCAGGATAGCTTACAGCATGGGTCTTACCCGAAACCACTACGTGGGAAGAACATTTATACAACCTCTTCAATTTGTAAGGGATATGGAGGTAAAGATTAAATTAAACCCCATAAGGGATGTCCTGAAAGATAAAAAAATAGTGCTTGTAGATGATTCTATAGTACGAGGAACAACCAGCAAAAAGATTATTGGAATTTTGCGTGAGGCAGGAGCCAAAGAGATTCACTTTAGAATTAGCTCCCCTCCTATAAAGTTTCCCTGTTTTTTTGGCATTGACACCCCAGTCAGACGAGAGTTAATAGCCTCAACTCACAGCGTAGAAAAGATAAGGAAAATGGTAGGAGCAAACTCCCTGGCTTATTTATCTTTGGAAGGATTGCTTAGCTGTGTGGAAAAACCTGAAAATTATTGCACAGCCTGTTTTTCAGGAAAATACCCCTTGAAAGTCAAACCCCGCACCAAATACATCTTTGAAAAAAGAGAGAAGCCTGTCTTTCCCATCAGAAAAGAAGATAAGCACCAGTTAAGACAGCGCTTAATCTAATTAAGGCAAAAAAAAGGTAGTTTAAAACCCCGCTCACCAGCAAAAGTAAAAGGATGATGAATCCAAAAGGTTCAATTTGAGCCAGTTTATAGCTTAAATGCTCAGGAAGAACCCCTGATAGAATACGCGAGCCATCAAGGGGAGGAATGGGAATTAAATTAAAAAATGCAAGAAAAAGATTTACAGTAGTTCCGTAAAAAAGCACCACTCCGGCTAATGTGTTAGGCATTGCAAACAGTCTGTAAACGAGCGCAAGAAAAACAGCTATGGCAAAATTGGTCCCGGGTCCAGAAAGAGCTATCCACATCATATCTTTTTTGGGGTCATTCAAATTGCGCGGATTTATAGGGACCGGCTTTGCCCATCCAAATATAGGTAAGGCTCCTCCAAAAAGATTCATGATAATCATAATTGCCGGCAAAAGAACTGTTCCAACAGGGTCTATATGGGGAAGAGGATTGAGAGTTATCCTCCCCATAATTCTTGCTGTGGGGTCCCCATGTCTCTCAGCCATCAAACCGTGGGCAATCTCGTGAAGAATAATAGAGAAAAACAAAATAACAACAACAGATATAAGAATAACTGCTCTCATTTATTTATCTCCTGGACAAAAATTTTTTTCTAATGAATTCAATCTCTTCCTCTTTTGTTTTTACCACTCCATTTAACTTTGCCTTCTTTACCTCTTCAAGGATGCGGGAAAACTCAGGTGAAGGTTTATAATTCAGTTTTTTTAAATCTTCCCCGCTTATCTCCAACTTTACCTTGCAAAGAGAGGAAAGGTATGAAATTATCCTTCTTTTAACCAGCTTGCTTTTTGTCCTCGCCACTGTTAGAATAAGCGCCTCTGGCGGATAAGATTCTAAAAGATAATAAATGGAACTTGGCCTCATCCTGACTGCTTTAAGTTTTGTTATTATTTGCCTTGAACCTGCGATACTAACAAAAAGAACCTCTTTCTCCTCCCGGGTAAAACTGTATCTTTGACAGAAATTCTTCACTTTTTCTTTTTCCATCTTATCCAGAAGAAGCGCAAGCCTTACCAGCCACCTTCTACTTCTTTCCCCTTTCAAAACCTCGTATCTGGCGATAGCATCCACCAGCTCGTCCATAATTTTATCTTTTGATGCTGTTAAACGAATCCCGGGGTGGATAAACTCAAGAACTCCAAGGGCTTTCATTCTACGTATCATATTCCCCGGCCGGTCCTCTTCAAGAATTTGAAGAATCTCCTCTTTTATCCTCTTACCACTTACCTGGCGAAAAACATGTTCTTGCAGAGCTTCTTTAATTAACCTCTCTGTCTTGTTATCAATAGAAAATCGGTACCTTTGCTCAAATCTAATTGCACGAAATATCCGCGTAGGGTCATCTATGAAACTTTTAGGATGCAAAACTCTAACCCTTTTATTTTCCAGGTCTTTTTTCCCCCCAAAAAAATCCAGTAATTTGCCAAAATCAGACGGATTAATACTAATAGCCATGGCGTTAACAGTAAAATCCCTTCTAAAAAGGTCCTCCTTTAACGCTGCCTTCTCCACGACAGGCAAAGCTCCCGGGTGAGAGTAAAATTCATGGCGTGAAGTAACCACATCCAGTTTAAAATCCTCACTCACATTAATGGTAGCTGTGCCAAACTTGGGATGGACTGTCAGCTCAGCTCTTAAATTTCTTGCAAGTTCCCGAGCAAAAACAATCCCCTCTCCCTCAACCACAAGGTCTATATCCAGATTCTCATTTCCCAAAAGTAGGTCCCTTACAAAACCTCCCACTATAAATACTGAAAAACCCATCCTGTTTGCCAGCTTGCCTGCCTCTATCAGGGTTCTCATAATATAAGGGGGAACCTTTTTCTCCAGCAGGGACTTTAAACTATCTTGAGAAAAGTTTCCATCAAATGCCTTGAAGATATCAAAGCTGGTAACTACGCCCAGGAAGCTTTCCCCTTGAAAAACCAAAAGCCAGGGCACCTCCTCTTCAATTATTATCCTTTGTGCCTTCTTTAAAGATAAAGAGGGATGGACCGCCACAAACTTTCTGGAGTAGTAGCTTTTTATGGGGGAGCTGGCCGAGTTATAGCTAACTATGTGCTCAACTTTTTGCCTGGAGATAATTCCTGTTATCTTACCTTGCTCCTGAACCGGAATAACCTCAAGACCCTCCTTATCTAAAATCTCTTTAACTTCTCCTGCCTGCATTTCAGGAAAAACGAACCTTGCAGGTAAATGCATTATATTTTCTATTGTAAGAGGTGAGTGGATATTTTCCTGCAAGATGTGCACAAGTTTTTCCTCCACTTTTTTTATTTGAGTATCTTTTAACCTAACTGACGCAGCCAGGTTGTGACCTCCTCCGCCAAATTCGGAAAGAATATCATCAACATTAACAAAGGGAAGACGTGAACGAGCCAGGATAAATATTTTATCACCTGAGCAGACAATGGCAAAAACTACATCTGGATTTTTAAAATCAATAAATTTATGCAGAGGGAGTGATAATCCTCCCACAAACTCTTCTATTTGTGTTGTTATCACTACCACCTCCACCCCATTAATAGATAAAACTCTTGCTTTGTTTAGAAAATCCCTGAGCAATGCATCCTGTTTTTCAGTTAAGCCAGAGTTTAGAAAATTGGAAATAAACTCAAGCTTTGCCCCCTTGTCCAGAAGATAGGCTACCGCTCTTAAGTCAAAAGAAGTGGTGGAAAAAAAACTCAAAGAGCCGGTATCCTCATATATTCCAAGACCAAAAAGAGTAGCTTCAAAAGAGCTAATCGGGATTTTTCTTTTCTTAATCAAATCTATTAGTATGCTAACGGTTGCTCCTACATCCTTACATACCCCTCTATCTGCCTTAATATCTTCAGGATGAGAGGGGTGGTGGTCATAAATATGAATTTTTACCTGCTTTTTACCCACCAACCTGCCAAACATCCCAATTCTATCCTTCCACCTTGTATCTACCAGTATAAGTTTTTTTACCTTTTTAAGGTCTTTCTCACTTATCTTTTCAATGGGAATTAACCATCCATAAACATGCATAAAATCCCTGACCTCGCGGGAGGGAGAACCGGAAAAGCAAAGCTTGGCTTCAGGATAAAGCTTCTTTACCGCCACCATTGAGGCAAGAGCATCAAAATCACAGCCTGTATGTGTAGTTATTAGTTGCATCTTCCCTTAATCTAAGCTCTTGGATGAAATTTTTTATATACTTTTCTTAATCTTTCCTGGGTGATATGGGTATAAATTTGAGTAGTAGAGATATTTACATGGCCTAAAAGCTCCTGAACTGACCTTAAATCAGCATCCCTGGATATAAGATGGGTGGCAAAGGAGTGTCTTAGGGTGTGGGGTGAAATAACTTTATTTATACCGGCTTTGCGGGCATACTTTTTTACTATCTTCCAGCAGGCCTGGCGGGAGATTATTTCCCCATAACGGTTACAAAAAAAGGGGGAATCCCTACTTTCTTCACCCTTTTCCCTCAAGTATCTACTCATCCATTTTATAGCCTCCCTGCCCAGAGGAACCATCCTTTCCCTGGAACCTTTGCCTTTAACCTTTAGCCAACCCGAGGTAAAATTTAGGTCCCTGCGTTTTAAACCCACAAGCTCAGATATGCGAATACCTGTAGCATAAAGACACTCTAAAAAAGCTTTATCTCTTAAGCCAAGTTTTGAATTAATGGGTGGAGCATTCAGTAGATTTCCCACCTCTTTTAAAGAAAGATAAGCTGGAATTTTCCTTCCTCGTCGAGGAGAAAACACATCCTGAGCAGGATTCTCTAAAACAACCCCTTCGGCTAAGAGGAAACGATAAAACATTCTCGTAGCTGATAATTTCCTTGAAATGGAGGATATTGACAGCCCTTTGCTTTTTAAAAAAGAGGCATATTCCCCAATTAGTGAGGTAGAAACCTCAGATATATCACAGGGCAGCCACTTTTCAAACTGCTTGAGGTCCATCCTGTAAGAGATGAGGGTATTGGGAGAAAGACCTCTTTCCACGCTGAGATAGTCAAGAAAACAATCAATTGGGATTTGAGGCAAATCTCCATCCCTCCCTTAATGAATTCTCATTAACTTTTAAAAGAGCAAGCCTGTCGGGGGATAGAACTTGCTTTAAAGATAGGATAAGACTTTCAAGAGAGACAACCTGGGAGATGCAGGCCCAAACTCCAAGAGTTATCATATTTGCTGCCCTTACAGTTCCCAGCTCTTCTGCAATACGATTGGCAGGAACTTCTAATATACGGACTTTTTTTCCTCTAAAATTTTTTTTCACAAGAGAACTGTTAACCACTACATAACCTTCCTTTTTTACACAAGATAAAAATTTTTCCACAGCAGGATAACTCATGAGTATCTCACTTTGAGGAGAAGAAATAATGGGTGAAGGAATTATTGAATCTGAAACTATAACCGTGCAACTGGCAGCTCCTCCTCGCATTTCAGCCCCATAGGAAGGATAAAAAACAACCTGCTTCCCCTCTCTTAAGCCAGCATAGGCTAAAAGTTTACCGGTAAATACTATTCCCTGACCACCAAATCCAGCTATGAGCACATCGGAGTACACATTATCCTCCTGGCGAATTGATACCATCAATAACTGCCCTGGTCAAATTTTCCCCTTCCTGGATGATTCTTTGTAGCTGAGAAACTTTAGGGGCTTCCGCATAAACTCTTACTTTGGGCTCGGTTCCTGAGGGTCTTATTAAAAGCCAGCTTTCATCTTCCATTATAAATTTGACCCCATCAATGGTTAAAATCTCTTTTAAGGGAACACTCCCAAGAGCGGAGGGAGGATTTAAGGTAAGCTCCTTTACTATCCTTTCTTTATCTACACCTTCTTGCTCAAAGTCCACCCTTTTAAAGAAAGATTTGCCAAATTTTTTCTCCATATCATCTAAAATGCTGGATAAAGGTTTTCCCTTTTTTGTCAGCATCTCCACAAAAAGAAGGCAGGAAAGAACACCATCTCTTTCCGGCAGGTGCCCATAGTAGCCATAACCCCCACTTTCCTCTCCACCAAAAAACACCTCTTCTTTAAGCATTTTATCCGCAATATATTTAAATCCCACCAGCGTTTGCTCCCATTCAAGACCAAATTTACGGCATATCCTCTCTGGTTGATAACCAAGAGAAACTGTTTTTACCACCTTGCCTCTCATATTCCTTTCCTCCACCAGATAAAGGAGTAAAAGGGAGAAAATCTGAAGAGGGGAAAGATATCTGCCTTTATCATCTATTAGCCCCATTCTATCAGCATCTCCATCTGTAGCAAGACCAAGATGCGCCTCTTTAGCTTTTACCTGGTGCGCTAACTCTTCTAAGTTTTCTTCAATAGGTTCAGGGTTTATACCACCAAAACCAGGGTTAGGCCCGGGATGAATGTTGATAAGCTGACAGTTGGACTTTTCCAGGAGCTTTTCCAGAAGCCCATATCCCACTCCATACATGGAATCATAAACTATTTTAAGATGCGCTTTTTTCATCAGCTCCATATCCAGAAAGGAAGAAACTTTGTTCAGATAGGCAGGTAGAAGGTCCATCTTTGCAGCTAAACCCCTCTTCTCACCTTCTTCCCAGGGCAGGGCTTTTACCTCATTTTTTCCCACGAAAGACTCAATTTTTCCTGTAACCTCAGGAGCAACAGAGGCACCAGAAGAACTCTTTACTTTTACTCCATTGAAACGATAGGGATTATGAGAGGCAGTAATCATTATCCCTCCAGCCAGAGCTTTATCAATAACTGTAAATGATATAGCTTGCGTGGGGACATCTGTTTGCGAGAGAAGAACGGGAATCTCATTTCCTAAAAGAACCTCGGCAACCCTTAGAGCAAACTCTGGGGAAAGAAAACGGGTGTCATAACCTATAACAATACCTTTTCCTTTTTTGGCTTCAGTTTTATAATAATCTGCAATTGCCTGGGCAGCTTTTGCCAAATTTTCAAATGTAAAATCATCAGCTATGACTCCTCTCCATCCATCGGTACCAAACTTTATATCTCTCATGCTCTCTCCTCCCGCCTTGTTGGTTAAATTCCTTATAAATATTATCAAAAAAAGGGCAAATGTCAAAAAATGTGCTTGACGACACTCCTTATTATGCTACAGTATGCGCAAAAATTTATAAAGGAGCAAGAAAAATGAAGGAAAAGGAATCTGCGGACAAACCTCCAGAACATGGGAAAACGGGTAAATACCAGAAGAAAATATTGGGACCTGTTTTAGACCTGGAAGAGTATGTAAGCCCGGATTGGTGGCGAGGAATTTTCAACTCCCTCTATCTAAAAACTGATGCAGATGTGGTAGCTGATGAGGATATAACCTGCAGAGAGGTTGATTTATTCTCAGAAATTTTAAAATTGTCACCTGAAGAGAAGATTCTGGATCTTGCCTGCGGTCAGGGGAGACACTCTCTTGAACTTGCAAGGAGAGGATTTAGATACATTGAAGGCCTGGACCGTTCCCATTACTTAATCTATAAAGCTAAAGGATACGCAAAAAAGGAGGGTCTAAATGTTAAATTTAGAGAGGGAGATGCCAGAAAACTCCCTTATACACCTGATGCCTTTGATGTAGTTATGATTTTAGGAAACAGCTTTGGATATTTTGAAACTATCCAGGATGATTTAAGAGTGCTCAAGGAAATCTTTAGAGTCTTGAAGCCATGGGGTAGAATCATTATAGATGTTGCAGATGGCGAATACTTAAGAGAAAATTTTCAACCTCGCTCATGGGAGTGGATAGATAAAAAACATTTTGCTTGCAGGGAACGCTCCCTTTCCCTTGATGGACAACGCCTCATATCACGAGAGATTATAAATCATGTGGAAAAAGGTGCAATCGCTGACCAGTTTTATGGGGAAAGACTTTATACCACGGAATGTTTAACCAAACTTTTGAAAACAGCCGGTTTCAGTGATATCACCTTTCATGGCAGATTTTCTACGGATTCTAGGCGAAATCAAGACCTCGGTATGATGAAACAACGCATCATTGCAACAGCTCTTATAAGGAAGGAATGGAGTCCTATTAAAAGAAAAATAAAAGAGGCAGTAAAAAATGTGGTGGTAATCCTGGGTGACCCAAATAAAACCGACCCCTTAAAACCATTATCTATCTTCGACGATGATGATTTTTACACGATTGATAAGCTAAAAGCAGCTTTAAGAGGACTGAGAGATTACCAGTTTAGCTATTTTAACAATCACGATACCCTTATTCAGGATTTGAGAAAATTTACAGGAAAAATGGATTTAGTTTTTAATCTGTGCGATGAAGGCTACAGGAATGACCCCCAGAAAGAACTCCATGTGCCTGCCTTACTGGAAGTACTGGATATTCCCTATACCGGTGCAAGACCTCAGTGTCTTGCCAATTGTTATGACAAATCACTTGTTCGTGGTATTGCAAAAGAGATGCAAATTCCTGTGCCAGAAGCTTTTTTCATTAAACCTGAAGATACGACCTTTGAGCTACCCTTTGGTTTTCCTGTAATTGTAAAACCAAACTTTGGCGATTCCAGTTTTGGGATAACTCAGAGGAGTGTAGCAAATAATCTTGAGGAGCTTCTAAACGCTATTTCGGAAATAAGAGAAAAATTTGGCTACGACAAACCCATACTTGTGGAGGAGTTTCTCGCAGGTAAAGACCTCAGTGTAGGAATAATAGGAAATCCTCCCGAATCCTATACTGTGCTACCTATTATAGAGGAGGATTACTCAGAGATTCCAGATGGACTTCCCAAAATCTGTGGCTATGAGGCTAAATGGCTGCCGGATTCTCCCTACTGGAATATTAAATCAATCCCGGCTAATCTCCCGGAAGAGATAGAAAAATCTATTGTTGAGTGGTGTTTAAAACTATTTGAAAGACTTGAGTGCAGGGATTATGCCCGTTTTGACTGGAGGCTTAATGCCCAGGGCAACCCAAAGCTCCTGGAGGTCAATCCCAATCCGGGATGGTGCTGGGATGGTCATCTTGCCAAGATGGCAAAAATTGCCGGGATATCTTATCCAGAAATGCTGGAGGCTATCCTGCAGGCAGCGGAACAGAGAAATGGAATCCAGATTTTCCAGTTTTCCGAAAAAAACCTTCAAAATTCACTGTCCGTGCGGCGTGTGTTTCAGAAAAGCTCTTTCTGAAATAAAAAGGAGGGTTATGTGGATGTTGTGGGACTTGGTGCTTTAAATCTTGATATTTTATACAAAGTTAGATTTGACGAGCTACCACAAATAAAAAAAGGAACAGAGCGAAAAATAGAGCTTGAGGAAGTTCCCTTTATAAGTAAACTTCTAAAAGAAAAGGCAGAGTTTATAATAAAAAGTGGGGGAGGCTCGGCTGCTAATACTATTTATGCACTCTCAAAAATGGGTTTTTCCTGCGGATTTACCGGCAGAGTAGGAGAGGATGAGGAGGGCGATTTTCTCCTGCAGGATTTGGGAAAAGAGGGGGTTGATACGACTAAAATCGCAAGAGAGGGAAAAACTGGCATCTGTTTTATTCTTGTTGATGGGGAAGGAGAAAGGAGTGTCTTTGTCCTTCCCGGGACAAATGATAAACTCCTCAGCCAGGATGTGGACATAAATTACATTAACAAAGCAAAGATTCTTCACACCGCCTCTTTTATAGGAGATGTCTCCTTCCAGGCTCAAAAAAAAATTATCTTAGATGTAAAAGTTCCGGTAAGCTTTGACCCGGGAGAGCCACATGCAAGCAGAGGATGGGATGAGCTTTTACCCATTTTGAAGAAAACCTGGATTTTGTTTTCCACGGGCAGGGAGATTGAACTTCTTACCGGGCAAAGCGCAAAAGAAGGCTCTTTTAGGATTTCAAGAGAAGATACGAGAGTAGTTGTCTGTAAATTAGGCAGTGAAGGGTCCTGGGTAATTTCCAGGGAAGAAGAGATACTTATTCCTGCACAGAAAGTAAAAAGTGTTGATACAACAGGGGCAGGCGATGTATACGCAGCTGGCTTTCTCGCCGGATGCCTAAATAACCTGCCTTATCCTGAATGTGGAAGATTGGGAACATATGCTGCCGGTATAAGTATAGCTGGATTTGGCAGGTCAAGATATCCGGAAAAAAAGATTCTTGAGGATTTTCTGCGAAAGGTAAAAGTGAAAAATGACCTTTAAAATTGGATGGTTTTCTACAGGAAGGGACAAGCAAGCACGTCTTCTCCTGCAAGAAAGCCATGAAGCCGCAAAACAGGGAAAAATAGGGGATGCCAGCATCTCATATGTTTTTAGTAACAGCGAAAGGGAGGAGAATAAAGAGAGTGACAAATTCATTGACCTGGTTAATAGGTTAGGTATAGCTTTTGTATCTTTTTCCTCCACAAAATTCAAATCCGGCTTGAGAAAAAAAGGGTTAAAAGATATAAAAAGTGGTAACTTTGAGCTAATCAACAGGTGGAGGGCACTGTACGACAGGGAGATAGTGAAAAAAGTTCAGGAATATCCGGCAGAGGCAATTTTTCTTGCAGGGTATATGCTTATTCTGGGCGAAAAGATTTGTGAAAAATTCCCCATATTGAATCTGCATCCTGCCCTTCCTTGTGGCCCCAAAGGAACCTGGCAGGAAGTTATATGGCAGCTCATAGAAAAAAAGGAAAGGGAGTCGGGAATAATGATTCATCGGGTCACTTGCGAACTTGATGCAGGTCCTGCCATAACCTACTGTAAATTTTCCCTGAGGGGAGAGATGTTTGACCCCCTGTGGAAAAAGATGCAGGAAAAGTTAAAACATAAAACTTTAACACAGATTAAAAAAGAAGAGGGGGAAAAAGAGCCTCTTTTCAAAGCCATAAGAGAGGAGCAGAAAAAAAGGGAGATACCTCTTGTTATATCTACCTTACATCTTCTGGGGGAGGCTAAAATAAATCTGCAAAACTTAAAAGGACCTCTTTTAGTGGAGATATAAAATGAAAATTCTATGGATGGATTGTGAAGGTCCCATAACCTTAAATGACAATGCTTTTGAGATATGCCAGTATTTTCTTCCCCGCGGGGAGCATTTCTTTAAAGTGATCAGCGCCTTTGATGATTATCTTGCTGATGTAATAAAGAAAAAAGGGTATTTTGCTGGAGGAACCCTCAAGTTAATCGCCCCTTTCCTTAAAGCTCATAGTCTTAGCAATGAGAAAATAAAAAAATATTCAAAAGAAAGCTTAAAGTTTGTCCCCGGAGCAAAGGAGCTGCTGCAAAAACTAACATCAAAAATGAAGGTATTTATAATAAGCACAAGCTACAATCCCTATATACAGGCTCTCTGCGAAAGTGTTAATTTCCCACCCCGGGATACTTTCTCCACATTTCTTGACCTTGACAGTTTCCCTTTAATAGATAATGAAAGAGAAAAGCTGCTCCAGTTTTATGAAAGGATAAATAGCTTATCTCTCCTTCCCCCCGCAGGGAAAAAAGATATATCCTCTCAAGAGATGAAAGTAATTCAGGAACTTGATAAAATATTTTTCAAGGAAATTGCTTCAATGAACTTTAAAGCCTTTATGGATAAAGTTAATCCTGTGGGGGGGGAGGAAAAAGAAAGGGTAGTTAAAAAATCAATGAAAAAAAATAAGGCAAATCCCCGTGATACTGCCTATGCGGGAGATAGCATTACCGATGCCAGGGCACTAAGATTTGTAAGAGAAAAGGGTGGAGTCTCTATCTCCTTCAATGGCAATGTGTATGCCCTGAGAGAAGCTGAATTTGCCTGCATATCTTCCCATACCTACCCTCTTTTTCTGGTGATAAAAAAATTTGAACAAGGGGGAAAGGAAGCTGTTTTAAAAATAATATCCAGCTGGCCAGATAGCCTGGGTGAAGAGGAAAAAAGAGAGCTTCGCTTGTTTGCCCCTGATAGTATCTTTGCTCAAGTAAAAGAGGATAATTTCCCCTATCTTCTTAAAATGAGCATGCAAAAAAGAGACAGGCTCAGGGGAGAAAAAATAGGTGAGCTTGGGTAGATGGTAGATGGGGTCAGGTCTTGCAATATCACATATAGTACAAATTATGCTATTGAAAATGTGATATTGCAAGACCTGACCCCATGATTGACCTTGACCGCAAGGCAAAATCTGATACATTGGATGTAATAATTAATTACTAAGAAATATGGCCCGAGCTAAAATAGAAATAGATGTGGAAAGGTGTAAGGGATGTGGGTTTTGTGTTGAGTTTTGCCCCAGAAATCTTATTTATCTTAACTTTGATTTCAACAAAATGGGGTATCATCCCGCAGTCTTTAAAGAAAAGAGGGAGGGAAGAAGTTGCACGGGCTGCGGTATATGTGCACTTGTTTGTCCTGATACAGCAATAACCGTTTACAAGGAGCAAAAAAGAAAGGCATGATTTACTATTTAGAAGGAACCCTGAAAGAGAAAAATCCTTCCTGGATTATTCTGGAGGCAAATGGAGTCGGATATCAGATTAACATACCTTTCTCTCTCTTTGAATATTTTCCTTCACGCGGAGAAAAAGTTAAGGTATATACATACCTTCGTATGAAGGATGATGCAGTAGCACTCTACGGATTCCTCACTACAGAGGATAGAGAATTTTTCTTACATTTAATCTCTTTATCAAGTATCGGTCCAAGGTCTGCTCTGAGAATGCTCAGCAGAACTACTCCTTTGCAGCTCAAGCAAGCTATTATAGAGAAAAATCTTGCTCAGCTCACCCAAACTCCGGGAATTGGGAAAAAAACAGCTCAAAGATTAGTTCTTGAATTAGAAGATATTGCAGGAGAAAAGATACCTCTCCTGAGGGAAGATAAAGTTTATCAAGATGGGCTGGCGGCCCTCGCTTCCCTGGGGTATACCAGAAACAGAGCTGAGGAAGCGATACGGAAGGCTATGGAAAAAAACAGTGGCCTGAAAAATGACCTTGCCGGTTTAATTAAGGAGGCTCTCAGGTATGTCTGAAGAAGAGCACAAATTAACCACACCTCAATTTCAAAAAGAAGATAGGGGTTTTGAAAATACCCTTAGACCTTCTAAAATGACCGAGTTCATTGGTCAGGAAAAGATAAAACAAAGACTGGAGATATTTGTCCAGGCTGCCCGGGAAAGAGGTGACCCCCTTGACCATACCCTTTTGTATGGGCCTCCAGGCCTGGGTAAAACCACCCTGGCTCATATCATTGCCCATGAGATGGGAGGAAATATTTACTCCACAAGTGGTCCGTCTATTGATAGACCAGGAGAGCTTGCCAAAATTTTAACCAACACACAACTCCAGGACAAAGACACCCTTTTTATAGACGAAATCCACCGCCTGCATCCCCAGGCAGAGGAGGTGCTCTACTCTGCCATGGAAGATTTTAAGGTGGATATCATTTTGGGCAAAGGAGCAAGCATCCGCTCGGTAAAGATTCCCCTGTCTCATTTTACCTTAATAGGGGCAACAACAAGAGCCGGTCTTCTCACCTCGCCCCTCAGGAATAGATTTGGAGTAACAAGTCATCTTGATTACTACAGTGAGGATGAGCTTTTCTTTATCGTGATTCGCTCATCCAGCATTTTAGAAATTACAATAGATGAGGGAGGAGCAAAAGAAATAGCCAAACGAGCAAGAGGAACACCCAGGGTGGCCAACAGAATCCTGAGAAGAGTCAGGGACTTCGCCCAGATAAAAGGAGAAGGAGTTATAACCGAAGAGATTGCCAGAAAAGCCTTAAATATACTGGAGATTGATAAAAAAGGGCTTGATGCTATGGACAGGAAAATCCTCCAGGCAATACTTTATAAATTCGGAGGAGGTCCGGTAGGAATCAAAACCCTATCTATGGCAGTAAATGAAGAACCAGAAACTATTGAGGAAGTATATGAGCCGTACCTTATCCGGGAAGGACTAATCAACCGCACACCCAAGGGAAGAGTAGCTACCCCTCTTCTCTATGAATATTTAAATGAAACTCCCCCTTTTTCCCTCCAGCAAAAACTCTCCTTTTAGGGGAGAGCAGGTTTTGAGCATTTGACATTGCTCCGCTTTGTCATTCTCTATTGTTTACTGTTATTTTCTATTATAGACCCCTTTCCCTTTCTTACTTGTTTGACTACGAGAATAACTAACAAAAATAGCCCATAGCTTAAAACTGCTATACCTCCTGCCAGAATCAATGTACCCAGGAATAGAGCCCTGCTTATCTGGAGAAGTCTTGTTAAAGTTAACAATTCGCGGGTAAAAGGAATGGGAGCTGCCCGTAAAATAAAATTACCAAGATACGTTCCCTGGATCATAAAAAATGTGCTGGTAAGGGGGTTGGAGATAAAAGTTCCCATAATAGCGGTAAGCCGATTTGCCTTGAACAAAACAGAGGTGGGTAAGGAAAAAAGAATGGCAAATCCGAAAGTAGGCATAACCCCCCAGAAAACACCAATGGCAAACCCGCGTGCTAACTTCTCTGGAGAATCGTTAGCCAGCAATGCTCTTTTAAAAACTCGCTTTAGTTTTCTCCAATATTTTTTTGCCAGGGGAATTTTTTTCCTTTTCTGAGTGGTCTTTCCCTTATCCATAAATAGCTCTAACTTCTTATTAGTCTATGTATACTAATAAATCTGGAGAAAAAAACAAGCCCCCCACCCGAAAATGCTTTGAAGTATGGCTTGACTTTTAGCCGAGCTCTCTTTATAATTCACAATAAATAAGGGAAGTTGGCATA
Source organism: Candidatus Aerophobota bacterium (assembly GCA_014859225.1). Lineage (GTDB taxonomy): Bacteria > Aerophobota > Aerophobia > Aerophobales > B3-G15 > Kmv34. The sequence goes on along the minus strand of JACUUP010000002.1, from coordinate 21,245 downwards.
TGAGTTTCCAGGAGATCATATTAGCCTTTCACCATTACTGGCAGAAAAAAGGATGCCTGCTGTTACAGCCTTACGACGTGGAAAAGGGTGCAGGAACTTTTAACCCGGCGACGTTCCTGAGAGTTCTTGGCCCCGAACCATGGAGGGCAGCTTATGTGGAGCCATCCAGAAGACCCGCGGATGGCCGCTACGGAGAAAACCCGAATCGCTTGCGCCAGCACTACCAGTACCAGGTAATTATAAAACCTCCCCCTGATAATATCCAGCAGCTCTACTTAGATAGTTTAAAAGGAATTGGAATTAATCCGCTTAAACACGATATTAAATTTCTGGAGGATGATTGGGAATCTCCCACACTGGGAGCCTGGGGACTTGGTTGGGAAGTTAGATTGGATGGAATGGAAATAACTCAGTTCACCTATTTTCAGCAGGCAGGTGGCATTGACTTAAATCCCGTATCGGTAGAGTTAACCTATGGTCTTGAAAGAATTGCTATGTGCATCCAGAAAGTGGATAATGTATTTGATATTGCCTGGGATTTTCAAAAAAAATATAAAGATATACATCTTGAAAGCGAGATTCAATATTCCCGTTACAATTTTGAACTTGTAGATATTCAGCAGCAGATTACGCTTTTTCAGATATACGAAAAAGAGGCTAAAAGGCTTATAGAAAAAGGGCTTTTTTTGCCAGCCTATGATTATGTTCTGAAATGTTCCCACAGCTTTAATCTTCTGGAGGCAAGGGGAGCCCTGGGGGTATCTGAAAGAGAAAGATACATTAAAAGGGTTAGAGAGCTTGCTAAGGGATGCGCAACAGCTTATCTTGAATGGTGGCAAAGAAAATCTACAGGAAAACTTCAGTCTCCCGACAAAAAGGAGAAAATTATTCATGGAAAAGACCGCTATTCTTGAACTTGGAGTGGAAGATCTGCCTCCTTCTATGGTTAAAGATACGCTGGGTCAGCTTCAAAAATTTGGAGAAACTCTTCTTGAAAATTACAGAATAAACTACCAGAAGGTGTCAACCTGGGGTAGTTCTCAAAGACTTATTTTCTGTATACAGGGGATAAAGTTAAAACAAGAAGATGCCGTAGAAAAAGATATGGGCCCTCCTAAAAAATTAGTTTACGACTCTGAAGGTAAGCTCACTCCAGCCGGCAGACAGTACCTTAAGGCAAAAAAAATCAATGAGAGCAGCCTCGGAATAGAGACTCTAAAGAAAGGAGAGTATGTATACATAAAAAAGCACATTAAAGGAAAAAAAACATCCGCCATTTTACCTTCCCTTTTTACAGAACTTATAAGAAGCTTAAGGTTTTCAAAATCTATGAGATGGAAAGATGGAAACTTTTCCTTTGGACGGCCTTTGCGGTATATTTTTTCTGTTCTGGGAGAAGAAGTGGTTGAATTTGAAATTAATGGAATCAAATCGGGAAGAAAAACAAGAGGGAACAGATATCTTTTCCCCCGATGGGTGGAGGTGTCCGATGCACCAAGTTATGGCAAAATAATCCGCAATTTAGGTGTAATAACGCACCCAGGGGATAGAAAAAAAGCAATTTCCCAGCAAATATCAAAGGTTATGTTAGAGCTTGAGCGTAAAGGATATAAAGCCCGGCTGGTTAACGATGAGAAGCTTCTGGAAGAGTTATGCTATCTTATAGAACATCCCACTGTATTCTGGGGAGAATTTGATTCTCAATATTTATCCTTACCTTCTTTTATCCTCAAAGCATGTCTCAGAGAATATCAGAAATATTTTACAACTGCTGAGGGAGAGAAAGTTCTACCGTTTTTTATCGGGGTAAGGGAGGGAGGTCGGCACAACCTCCAGGAGATAGTGGAAAACAACAAAAGAGTCCTGCACGCCCGCCTCAACGATGTTGGATTTTTCTACAGAGAGGACAAAAAGATTCCTCTGAAAGAGAGGGTCCTTGAATTAAGGGAAGTTATTGTGCAGGAAAAGTTGGGAAGCTACTACGATAAGATAAAGAGGCTCGTTAAGCTAACCCAGAAAATTTCTCCCGGCCTTGGAGTCGGACAGGACCTGCAAAAAAGAGTAGAAAGGGCAGCCTATCTTTGCAAAGCTGATATTTTAACCCATATGGGAAAAGAATTTCCTGAGCTACAGAGCACTTTAGGAAAAGAGTATGCCCTTCATTCCGGAGAAGATGCGCTTGTCGCTCAAGCTATTGAAGAGCACAGAAGACCCTGTTTTTCTGAAGATAAACTCCCGAATTCTTTAGAGGGAGCAATCTTAGCAATTATTGATAAAGTAGATACATTGAGCGGAGCTTTCTGGGCAGGATTTATTCCTTCCGGCTCCGAGGACCCCTGGGGATTGCGCAGAGAAGCCCAGGGTGTAGTGGAGATAATTATTGATAAAAATTTTGACATTGATTTAAAAGAACTAATAAACCAGAGTATGGACCTTTATAATAAAAATAAAAATGATGCCAGAGAAAAGTTAAGTGAATTTTTGCGCGGCCGGATAGTTTCTACCCTGCGGGATATGGGAATAGCGCCAGATATAGTTAATTCCATTATGCAAGTTGATAAGAATAAACCAGTAGATATAATTAAAAGAGCAAGGGCGATGCAGAGTCTTGCTTCCCGAGAAAAGTTTGAAGAAGAAATTATAGCCATAGTTAGGTTATTAAGTATATTAAAACAGGCAAAAGATTGGGGGATAAAGATACCTTCAAAGGTGAGCCCGGAAAGATTTAAGGAAAAAGAGGAGATAAATCTTTACAAATGCTGGGAAAAAATAAAAAAAGTCGTTGATAAAGCTCTGGAGGAAAGAGAATACATAAAAGCTTATAAAAATTTATCTTCATTGAAAGAAACTATTCACACCTTTTTTGACAAAGTTCTGGTGATGTGTGATGACTTTGAGATAAGACTAAACCGACTGTCTTTGCTCTTAGATATTGGTTCAAGATTCTTAAGGATAGCTGATTTTACCAGGTTGCAGATTTAAACAAGAAATAAGGCTCGTTTGTATTTATTTTCTCAGCAAACTTGATGAAATACACCACAGTTTGATTTCTATCACCTCTTTATTCCCCGCCATAAATGAATACGCCTGATAGAGGATGCTACCTCTCACATTATATTTAGATAATGAAGCGATGAAAGGAGAATAATATGTCCTTTGTGGGAATTGAAACATTCAATCCAAAAAGAGTTATATATCTTGCAACAAAAGAGGAAGACCTTGGACCAGAGGATTGGTGTATATTCCAATCTCAGGAAGGATGGGAACTGGGAAAGATAAGATTCTGTGTTCAAAAAGAATGCCCTGGAGAAGGAAGGAAGGTGAAAAGAGCAACTCTTAGTGACCTGGAGGAATTTAGAAAAAGAGAAAAGATAGCAAGGGAGGCAAAAGAGTTAGCTGAAAAAAAAATGACTGAGTATGAACTTCCTATGAAACTTAAATGCACTAAATATCCCCTGGGCAAAGAAAAAATCATATTTTACTATACGGCAAAGCAAAGGATAGACTTTAGAAAATTGGTTAAAGAGCTGGCAAAGACATTTAAGGTGCGTATTCAAATGCAACAAATCGGAGTAAGGGATGAACCACAGATTTTCGGGGGAATTGGTATTTGCGGCAGGGAAGTCTGTTGTGCCTCATTCTTAGGAAGGTGTAAAGACAAATTAGAATCAGTAGCTCTTGAGGCAGCCCGCATTCAAAATCTTCCCCTGGTCTCATCTAAAATATCCGGGATATGCGGGAGATTGCGCTGTTGTCTTAATTTTGAGTACTACCTTTATTCTAATCTTGTTGAAGAGTTCCCTTGCATAGGTAAAGAGATGAAAATTAAGGGAGAAAAGGTAAAAGTTGTGGGTTGCAATCTTCTCACAAAAACTGTAATAATTGAAACTCCCGACGGTGTTAGAAAAACTGTAAATAAAAACGAGCTGGGGGAAAAATGAAGGCTCTTGCATTACTTTCTGGAGGGCTGGATAGTATCTTATCAATATGTCTTCTCAAGAAACAAGGAATAGACATAGAGGCAGTTTGTTTTACCTCTGTATTCTTTGATGACAGGAGGGCGAAAAAAGTATCTGAAGAGTTGGAAGTCCCGCTTACCAGTATAGATATAACCAGAAAGCTCCTTGCCATAATTAAATGCCCTCCCCATGGTTTTGGGAAAGGAGCAAATCCCTGTATAGATTGCCACATTCTTATGATAAAAAGTGCAGGCTCTTTAATGGAGAAAAAGGAAGCAAAATTTCTGATTAGTGGAGAAGTCCTGGGGGAAAGACCAAAATCTCAAAGTAGAAAAGCTTTGAAAATAATAGATGTAGAGTCTGGTTGGGGTGATTATATCCTCAGACCACTTACAGCCAAAAATCTGCCCCCTACGCTTCCTGAAAGAAAAGGGTGGGTGAACAGAGAAAAACTTATGGACATAAAGGGGAGGTGCCGCAAAGCACAGCTTGAGCTTGCTGAAAATTTTCAGATTAAAGATTTTCCAACACCTGCGGGGGGATGCCTTTTGACAGACCCAAATTTTTCTCTAAGGGTAAAATATCTTCTTTCTACAGGAAAATTAAATATAAATGAAGCAAAACTTTTAAAACTCGGCAGACATTTTCGTATAAACCATCAGGCAAGAGTAATAGTTGGAAGATGTAGAGAGGAGAATTTTAAGATTGAAAGGCTTGCCACACCCGGTGATCTTATACTCAAAGTGAAAGAATACCCTGGCCCCACTGCTCTTTTCCGCGGAAACATCAGCTTTGAGCTCATCTGCAAAGCAGCTTCCATAGTTCTAAGATATAGCGATGCTCCAGATAAGCTAACAGAGATAGAGTACTATCAAATTGCAGAAGGTAAGACTAACATAGTTAAAACAAGGCGCTGCATGGAGGAGGAAATAGAAAAATTGAGGATAGAGGGAAGTATATGAATCTTTTTATTTTTGATCTTGATGGAGTAATATATATTGGCAATACACTGCTCCCGGGAGTTAAAGAAACCCTGCAGGAGCTTGAGAGAAGGGGGGAGAAAATTTGCTTTTTAAGCAACAACTCCACCTTAAGCAGGGAAAGTTATTGCAAAAAGCTCACCCGATGGGGGTTAAAAGTTAAAGATGGACAGTTTTTCTCTTCCTCTTACCTTTGCGCCCTTTATTTAAAAAATTACAGAAAGATAAAACCTGAGGAAAAAGTAATGATTGTCGGAGAAAAAGGACTTTTTGAAGAACTTAAAAACCAGGGTATTGCCATCTCCCAAGATCCCAAAAAAGTTAGCTTTGTTGCGGTGGGAATGGATAGAAAGCTTAACTTCAAGAAACTGTGCCTCGCTCATCGGGCAATATTAAATGGAGCTGACTTTATCGCCACCAACACTGATGCAACCTATCCCCTGGAGGAAAAAACCATCCCTGGCTCAGGAGCCATTGTGAGGGCTCTGGAGGCTTCCACTAAAAAAGCCCCCTTCGTTCTGGGCAAACCAGAAACTTTTGGTTTGAAGATAGTCCTGCAGCAGATGGGTTTTTCCCCTTCACAGGTTATACTGGTAGGGGATAGACTGGACACAGATATTGCACTTGGTAATAAAATGGGGATAGTAACGGTTCTCGTTCTCTCGGGTATAAGCTCGTCTGAGGAAGTGGAAAAAGTTTCCCCTCTTTTTCGGCCCTGTTATGTAATATCAGCCCTTCCCCAGCTTTTATCTATCAATTTTTCGTAAAAAAAGGGGACAGATTTATTTTTTATTCGCCAAATAATTTGAAAATAAAAAAACAGTAAAAAAATAAATCTGTCCCCTTTTTTTATAGAATGGAAAAATTAGTAAATTCTCCCTTCCATGGCTGCGGTTCAACCTCTACTGTGGTAACCAATGCTCCCGCTGGACCGCTGTGGCACCACTGTATCATTTTATCCACCGCCTCCTCTTCCCCCTCCACTGTAAGTTCCACCTTTCCATCCCACCTGTTTTTAACCCAACCCTTAACTCCTAAGAACCTTGCTACATCACGGGCCGTAGCCCGAAAGAAAATTCCCTGAACTTTCCCCTCCACAAGAATATAAACTCTTTTCTTTCTCATTTTGGCTTTTGAATTAAAATTTAAAAACCGGTGGAGATTCTCTTTTGTGTTGAGAGTTTTGCATGAGGACTTTAACCTTTTTTATTTTTTCTTCAGAGAGTTTTACTTTTATTTTTCCCTCCAAAAACTGAATAACTTCATCAAGTTCTCTGTATGTTATCCCCATTTCTGCTTCATCAGTTTGACCAGGCCAAAGACCAGCACTGGGAGCCCTGTTTATTATCTTCTCTGGAACCCCCAGATATTTTGCCAGCTCCAAAACCTCTGTTTTCAGCAGCCCTCCAAGGGGAGAAATGTCTGCTGCTCCATCTCCATATTTAGTAAAATAACCCACCGTTATCTCACTTTTATTTCCGGTTCCTACGACTAAATAATTTAAACTATTGGCAAAGTAGTAAAGGGTAGTCATTCTTATCCTGGATTTTACATTGGCACAAGCCAATCTTCCACCTGCTGGCAGAATCTGAATAAATGTATCGTAAATTGCATCAAGACAAATTTCCTTAGCCTCTATACCAAATTTCTCAGCTATCCCTATTGCGTATTTCACATCTAAAGGGTCGCTGTGACAGGGCATTATCAGGGCTAAAGTATTATTCCCCAATGCTCTCTGGCAAAGGGCGGCAATCACTGAAGAATCCACCCCTCCGCTTAAACCAAATAAACCTCCTTTGGCTCGTGTTTTTTTCATCCTTTCCTTTGTCCATTCCACAATCTTATCACAAACTTTAGATGGCTCCATTGTAACATAACCTTTTATAATAATTTATCCCTGAGTTTCCTATAACTTTCATCCAGAGCCTCAGGAATTACTTTCGTATCAGATAAAATCGGCATAAAGTTGCAATCTCCAACCCAGCGGGGAACGATGTGCATATGAATATGGTCTTCAATCCCGGCTCCTGCAGCCCTTCCTATATTCATTCCTATATTAAATCCATCCGGCTGCATAAGCTCTCTGATGAGCCTCGTCATTTTGCCTGCAAATCCCATCATTTCGGCACCTTCCTCATAGCTCATCTTTTCTACAGAACCAATATGACGGTAAGGCGCCACCATTACATGCCCATTATTGTAAGGATAAGTATTCAGTATGACAAAACAGGTCTTCCCCCTTAAAAGGATGTAATTTTTCTCATCCTTTTTCTCCTGTGGTTTCTGGCAAAAGATACAGTTTTCCCTTTTGTGCTCTTTTATATATTTTAGTCGCCAGGGGGCCCATAATCTACGCATCAGCACTTCCGAATTTGCATTTTCCTTCTATAATAAATGAATGACAGCTCTTTGTCAATCTTGGCATAAAGAGTTTTACCTTGACCTCTGGATGGTAGATAGTTCAAGCCTTAGCCTGCGAGAATCGCATCCTGAAAGGTTTAGAACATTCTTGACATAAGCAGGAGGGGGTATACAATGGTAAATACTCAGTAAACCACGTTGGCTGTGAGAAGGAATGGAGCCCTGAAACCATCTTTTAGAGGTAGGGTAGTCGATATGCTTGTCTTGCCATGGGTGGACAATACATAACATGACAGGCGTCCCGCCTGTCATGTTATGCGTGCTTTAGTAAATATTTAGCATAAGTGTAAAATTCTCTTTCTTCTCCTGAGGTATAAATCTTGTGCATAACTCACAGAAGACTTTTTTGTTCTGAATGAAAATAAAAAACAGATTAATTTGATTTTTCTCATTTTCACTTTCTATAAGGTTTAAAAGTTATCCACAGCTGTGGATAACCCTGTGATTAACTACTGACAAGGTAAGGGAAGATATAAAATGAATAGAAACGGAGATGCTTTGTGGAAGAGGATTTTAAAAGAGGCGCGAGCTAAAATTGACACCAGAAGCTTTGATGTATGGGTTAAACCTCTTCAAGTTGGTTCATTTTTTTCTAATAATTTAGTTATAAAAGCTCCCAATAACTTTGTTAGGGAGAGAGTTCAGGAAAAGTACCTGCCTTTATTTCAGTTAATAGCAACAGAGATAGAAAAAGATATAAGAATAGACCTGGATGTGGAAAACCAGATTGGTATTAGCTTAAATAGAAAAGCATATAAAGTTTTACCAACCAGTACCGTTTCTTATTCACGTTTAAATTCTCGTTATAAATTTGAGACATTCGTTGTAGGAAGTAACAACCGTTTGCCCCATGCTGCCTCTCTGGCTGTAGCTCAATCTCCTTCTGCCATTTACAACCCTCTTTTTATTTATGGTGATGTGGGCCTGGGTAAGACCCACCTTCTGCAGGCTATTGCTCACTTCATTTTAAAATCAAGACCTGAACTCACCTTTACCTATATTTCTTCCGAGCAATTCACTAATGAATTAATTAATGCTATCAGAGATGATAAAACCCTTGATTTCAGGAAAAAACATAGAAATATAGATGTGCTACTCGTTGATGACATACACTTTTTAGCTGGCAAGGAAAGAACTCAGGAGGAATTTTTCCACACCTTTAATGCTCTATACGAAGCTCACAAACAGATAGTTTTATCCAGCGATAGACCCCCAACAGAAATTCCCACATTAGAAAAAAGACTGCGTTCACGCTTTGAGTGGGGTCTTATCACTGACATCCAACCTCCTGACCTGGAAACAAGAATTGCTATCTTAAAGAAAAAGGCTGAGGTGGAAAAAATATTTTTAAACGATGAAGTGGCGATTTTTATAGCTGAGCGGGTAAAAACCAATATTCGTAAGTTAGAAGGTTGTCTGATGAAACTTGCCGCCCATTCATCTTTATACAATAAAGAAATAAACCCTGAAGCGGCAAAACAAATACTAAAAGACATTATCCCACCCGAGGAATCTAAATTAATCACCCCGGATATAATTTTGCAAAATGTGGCTAAATATTATAAAATAAAAGAATCACAATTAAAAGGGAAAAAGAGGGTAAAATCTATTGTCTTTCCCAGGCAAATAGGTATGTATCTTTGTAGAGAGCTAACAGAGTGTTCTTTTCCTGAAATTGGAGAAAAATTTGGGGGTAAAGACCATACCACAATTATGTATGCCTGGCGAAAGATAAAAGAGCAAAGAAAAAAAGATAAAATTATTAATAGAGAAATAGAGGAAATTATCCAAAAAATAACCTCTTGATAAGTATATTAAAAAATTGTTTATAAGTGTGAATTAATGTGGAAATAAAAATAAATTATTTTAAGTAAAGTGGAAAAGGTGGAAAAATAATAAAATTTTTAACTAAAATTTATCCACATCTTTCCCATATACATACTATCTTCTAATAGTTATCCAGATAAATCACAGCTCCTACTATAACTACTAACTATAATAAAATATAATAATAAGAGGAGAAAGAAAGTGAGTGAGGTTAAAGTGGTAAAAATGAATGATTTTAAAAAAGAAGTTTTAGAATCTAAAAAACCGGTTATAGTAGATTTTTGGGCAAAATGGTGTGTGCCTTGTGAAAAAATAGAACCCATAATAGATAGTTTATCTGAAGAGTTTAAAGGTTGTATTAGTTTTTTTAAAGTGGATGTGGATGAGAATCCTTCTATTGTATCTAAGTATGGTATTAGAGGAATTCCCACCTTGTTTTTATTTAAAAATGGAGAAATAGTGGATAGGGTCACCGGGATGATTAGTAAAAAAGAGTTAGTTAAAAAGATAAAGAAATTATTATAATTTAATGAGTTTTCAAAAAAAAAAAAAATAAGGAAAAGATAGTGGTTAGTTTTCTCCCTTCTGGGAGAAAACTAACCACTATTAAATTAACAAATTTAAAAGATATAATTTTTAGAGCTAACCTTAATTTTTCTTTTCCCTGTGGAGGTAAAGGAAGTTGTGGGAAATGTAAAGTGAAAATTAAAGGTAATATTAATTCCCCCACCCAAAAAGAGAAAAAACTTATCCCAGAGGATTTAAAAAAAGGGTATCGGCTCGCCTGCCAGGTAATTTTAAAAGGTGATGCCCGGGTAGAGTTTTTAAAATCTTCTTTAATTTCCACTCTTCAAATTTTAACCTTAAATTCAAAAGAGATTATTGAGATTAATCCTCCTATTAAAAAGGTATTCTTAAGTCTTGCCCCCCCTACTCTAAAAGACCAGGTTTCAGATATTAGTAGAGTAAAAAGAGAGCTTAAGAAAAAAGGATGGAACCGTTTACAAGTAGATATAAATGTAGTAAGAAAAGTTCCTTATTTTTTACGTGAAAGTTGTTTTAAAGTAACCTGTGTGCTGGACGAGGGAAAACTAATTACCGTAGAGAGAGAAGATACTAGGGGGAAAAATTTCGGTATGGCATTTGATATTGGAACTACTACCTTAGTGGGCACTCTTATAGATTTGGATACAGGAGAAAGAATTACTACTCAATCTGCACTTAATCCTCAAAACAATTTTGGTTTTGATGTTATTTCCAGAATAAGTTATATCCAGCAAAAAGGTTATAAAGGTTTGTTGGAGCTACAAAAAAGCGTAATTAATAAAGTTAATCAAATAGTTGATAAGTTAACCAAACAAACAAAACTAAGAAAAGATAATATATACCGTCTTGTCATAGCAGGTAATACTGTAATGCAGCATTTAATTGCCGGGATTAATCCATTAAATTTAGGCTTATACCCATTTGTTCCAGTGCTCCAGGATGCTCTTAGTATAAAAAGCTCTGATTTAAAAATAAAGATAAATCCATCAGCCATGATTTATATTTTGCCTAACATAGCAGCTTTTGTTGGAGGAGACACAGTTGGATTAATTTTAACTACCATGCTTCACAGGGAAACTGACAAAGTAAGATTAGCCGTGGATATTGGTACTAATGGAGAGATTGTCCTCTCTCACAGGGGAAAATTAGTGGCCCTCTCAACTGCTGCGGGACCCGCCTTTGAGGGAGTAAGAATTTGCCAGGGTATGATGGCTGAAGAGGGAGCTATTGAGAAGTTTGAGCTACGAGAAGGGACTGCTCAGATAAAGGTTATCGGAGGGGGGGAGGTTAGGGGTATCTGTGGAAGCGGACTTGTGGATATAGTGAGTGAGCTGTATAGAGAAGGGATAGTTGATAGTTCGGGGAGGATTAAACCTCGCAACCGGCAAAAAAAATTGTGGGCAGATAGAGTTTCAGAAGAAAAAGGGGAGCGTAAGTTTGTACTCGTAAAAAACAAAGATGGACCCTGTATTTTTATATCTCAAAAAGATATAAGAGAATTCCAGCTGGCTAAAGCTGCAATTTCTACGGGAATTAAGATTCTTTTAAAAAGATTACAAGTGAATAAGGATGAGGTTGATGATTTTCTCATCGCAGGGGCTTTTGGTAATTATATAAATTTAGAAAGTGCCTATCGTACTGGTCTTTTTCCTTTTTTCCCCGGGGCTGAGGTTAAAATGGTTGGTAATGCCGCAAGTCTTGGAGCTATTAAAGTACTTATTTCCCGGAATGCTCAGAGGGAAGCTGAAATAATACCATCTCTCGTAGAGCATGTAGAACTTGCCACTGCTTCTGACTTCCATCAAATTTTGTCAGAATCAATGTTTCTGGGTGAGTTAAAAGGTGAAGGCTTGTGTTGATTTTTCTTCCCCTTTTTGAATTTTTTTCAATGCAAGAATGATTAACTTTTCAGATTCCAATAAGACATTTTTATCTTTTTCCCGGACAAGCTGCCTTATATTTTTGATAGCAATATGTGTTAGAGCAAATTTATCCTCAACCCCACTTTTTTTTAATAATTCATCAACGAAATAGATACTCAGAGGGTCCCTCCTTTTCATTTTTAGCTAATTACTTCATCAATAGAGCATTTTGGCACTCTACTAATCTTATAACGCTGTGCCTCTATAATTAGAAGAAGGTTTTTTACAGCGGCGTTTATGTTATCATTAACCAGAAAATAATCATAAAAGGGGAGATGTTGTATCTCTTCCTTCGCTGTAGCCAATCTTCTCCTGACCTCTTCTTCATTCTCAGTGGCTCTTTTGTGGAGCCTTTTCTTTAGTTCTTCCCATGAAGGAGGCAGAATAAATATAGTAATTGCCTGAGAGTACTTTTCTTTAATTTTTCTGCCTCCCTTTACATCAACCTCCAGAACTACGTCTTTGCCTGCTTCTATATTTTTCTTCAGGAATTGTTTTGATGTACCGTAAAGGTGGCCGTGAACCTCAGCCCACTCTACAAAGGAGTTTTCTTCAATGAGTTTTTGGAAATATTGGCGTGAAATAAAATAATAATCAACCCCCTCAATTTCTTGTTTTCGCGCAGGACGAGTGGTGAAGGAAACCGAGTTAATAAATGAGGGGGAACTTTGCAAAAGCCTTTTGCATAAAGTAGTTTTTCCCGCTCCGGCTGGAGCTGAAATGACTACGATTAATCCCTTTGCCTTTTTTAACAAAAACTAACCCTCCCTATTCAATATTATACATTTGCTCCCTGATTTTCTCTATATAGTCCTTTATTTGAACTACCTGTTTGGAGATGCCAGAAGATAAAGATTTGGCACCCACAGTGTTAATTTCTCTTTGTAGCTCTTGAAGAATAAAGCCTAATTTTTTCCCTATGGGTCCTTTTTGGCTCAAGGTTTTATTAAATACCTCAACATGAGAATGAAATCGAACTACCTCTTCTGTAATATCGCCTTTTGTTATTATTAAACTTAGCCTGGAATTAATTTGATTTGACAGAAGGGATGACTCTTCCTGAGAAACAATTTTTTCTATCTCCTCCTGCACTTTTTCTCTGTATTTTTTTTGGGCACATGGAAACTCCTTTTCTATATAAGTTATGGAGGATTTAATTTTCTTCGTATATTTAAGAATCTCCTTTAAATGTCTTTCTCCTTCTTCTTCCCTGCTTTTAATTACCTGTTGCAGGGCATCATCAACTGCTCGCTGGAGCACATTCTCTACATCTTTCCCAAATCTTTTTTGAACTGTAAATATTTCCGGGATACTCAAAAGATGGGAGAGTTTTATATTTTCCCTGACATTTAAGTTTTTGCCCAATTTTTTTAATACATTAAAATAAGAGGTAGCCAATTTAAAATTTGGCTCTATTTCTATAAAATCTTCCCCTTTTTTAATTATCTGCAGGCTAATAAGCACTTTGCCCCGATAAATTTCTTTTTTTACCCTATCCTCTATTTCTCTTTCCAGCCTCCAGGGGACATCCTCAGGACAGATAATATTTACCTGTAAAAAACGATGGTTCAAAGTCTTTATTTGAACAAAAGCTTCCGCCTCTTCCCGACTAATGGACTTTTCACCATACCCGGTCATACTTCTCAATATTTTCCTCTTTTAAAGTTTATTACCCAGGCAGAAAATTAAATACATTCATTGGAATTGATGTAAGAGGTAAGAATGTGCTATGGATTAGCCTCTTTCCTGAAAAGCAAGTTTTCTCCATATAACGCTTTAAATTATATTATTAAAAGCCTCTCTGTCAACTAAAGTACTTCAGTCCTCTCCTATCCTGTGCAGGAAAAATTTTTCAAGGGATGAGCACTGGCAAACAATAGATTCAATATTTTTTAGGCATAAAAGCTCTCCCCTGTGAAGAATGCCAACTCTATCACATACTTGTTCAACTTCAGCTAAGATATGGGAAGAGAAAAAAACTGTTTTCCCCTCTTTTTTTAAACTAAGAAGGACCTCTTTTACTATTTTTCGCCCCACCGGATCAAGCCCACTTAAAGGCTCATCCAGAAAGAGAAGTTCAGGGTCATTTATTAAAGAGGAAGCAATAGCAAGGCGTTGATTCATACCCTTAGAAAACTCTTTTATCCTTGTTTTTGCCGCTGAGTTAATCTGCAGAGTTTCTAAAAGCCTGCTTGCCCTTTTCTGGCTTTCGGCCTTGCTTAAATTAAAAATTTTACCACAAAAGAGCAAAAATTCCTCTGCAGTAAAAAAATCATAAAGGTTTGGCTCCTCGGGTAGATACCCAATTTCCCTTTTTATTCGGCTGTTACTACCATCTTTACCCATTATTTCAAATCTTCCCCATGTGGGCTTTATAAACCCTAACAGGATTTTAAGCAAGGTAGTTTTCCCTGCTGCGTTCAGTCCCAGCATGCCAAAAATTTCACCTTTTCTTACCTTTAGAGTTACATTTTTAAGAGCTAAAACTTTTTTTCTTTTTAAAAATCCTCTGTAGCTTGAATATACCTTGCCCAGGTTCTCTATTTTAACTGAGGAAGGGGCTTTCAACTTTTAGCACCTCGGAAGCGTCTTCTATCTCATCAAGCAAAATATGGCTGTTTTTTTTAAGAAGTGGATGTTTGAACTCTGGGTTTATCTCTGTTAGAGGGATGAGGACAAATCGGCGCTGGTGTGCTCGAGGATGAGGAACAGTAAGATTTTTCTCTTTGATAATTTTTTCTCCATAGAATAGAAGGTCAAGGTCAATTATTCTCTTATCATCTTTTTTTTCTCTAACCCTCCCCAAATCCTTTTCTATTTCCAAAAGATTCTGTAAGAGCTGAGCGGGTTCTTTTTCTGTGTGTCCCTTAACTACGCAATTTATAAACCATCCCCCTTTTACCTGGACGGGTTGTGTCAGGTATAAAGAGGAAACTTTATCAATAACAATGAATTTTTTTAGTTTCTCCAGAGTAAGCTGAATATTATGCAGCCGGTTGCCTTTATTGGTTCCAATGCCTATATAGATTTCAGTCATTTTGGATTATCTTCACCACCAGTTTTCTTTAGAGAAGTCCGCGTTGAGAAAGAATTTTTTCTAATCTTTTTTCATTTTCCTCTTCCATTTCCCCCAGAGGCATTCTCCATTCTTTTGAAATCATTTCAAGTTTTGCCATCGCCGTTTTTACAGGAATAGGATTTGTTTCAATGAACATGGCCTTAAACAGAGGAAAAAGTTTGTAGTGAAGCTCCTTTGCCCTTTCGGGCTCTCCCTCCAACCAGGCTTTAACCAACTGAGTTACTTCTCCGGGCAGAATGTTGGCAAGAACCGAGATCACTCCTACCCCCCCTAAAGACAGGATAGGCAGGGTTAAAGAGTCATCCCCGGATAAAACAGAAAATTCAGGGCCACAGGAAGAGACGATACTGGAGACCTGGTCCATATTCCCGGATGCCTCTTTGATTCCTGCTATATTTTTAAGTTTGCTCAAGGTTTCTAAGGTAGAAGGAAGCATGTTTACACCGGTGCGTGAGGGAACATTGTAGATAATGATAGGTATGCCTATTTCCGCCAGTTTTGCGTAGTGGTTTATCATTCCTTTCTGAGTGGGCTTGTTGTAGTAGGGAGTAATAACAAGTGCAGCATCAGCGCCCACTTCCCTGGCATAAATTGTGAGTTCTTCTGCCTCTCTGGTTGAATTGGAACCAGCTCCAGCAATTACAGGGACATTTTTTTTAACTTCTTCCACAGTTATTCGAATTATCCTTTTGTGTTCCTCGTAAGATAAGGTAGGAGACTCACCTGTTGTTCCGCAGGGAACTATACCGTCTACACCTTTTTCCAGTTGAAACTGGATAAGTCCACGCAAGTTATCCTCATCTATTTCTCCCCCCCTAAAAGGGGTCACTATCGCTACAAAACATCCTTTAAACATATTTTGCTCCATTTAAATTCCCCCTGTAAACTATATTCGCTTCTGCCTCCAGGAAAACTTCGCTAAATTTATCCTCACTTAATTTAAACCATACAACAATCTCTCCGCCTTTTGTTAAAACCGTAACCGGGGAGCTAAGCCCGTGAACAAAGGCACTTATTAGAGCTGAAGCTACAGCTCCCGTGCCGCAGCTCAAGGTTTCATCCTCCACTCCTCTTTCGTAGGTTCTAACAAGCAATCTGTCCTTTTCTATCTGGACAAAATCTACATTGGTTCCCTGGGGATGGAAAAACTCATGGAATCTTATTTTTGCTCCTACTTCCCTTATGGGAATACTTTCTGAGCTGGGCAGAAAAAGGACGAAATGAGGCACACCTGTGTTTACATAATACCCTTTGTAAATTTTTCCATCAATATTTAGTTTGTCAACCTCTCTTAAGTCCTGGGGGCTGGTCATTTTCACTTTAACTTTAACATCATCCGATAATTTTGCTAAAATTTTTCCGGATAGAGTTTGAAAAATACACTCTCTGCCAGCTATTCCTTTAAGGTAAGCAAAACGGACTGCACATCTTGCTCCGTTTCCACACATCTCAGCTTCCGAGCCATCGGGGTTAAATATACGCATGGTAAAATCAGCGTCCTTCGCTTCTTCAATTAAAATCAATCCATCTGCTCCTATTCCCTTTTTTCTTTGACAAAGACAGGAGGCAATCTTTGCTCTTTCTTTTATAAGCTCTCCCCTATTGTCAATGACAATAAAGTCGTTACCTGTCCCTTCCATTTTCCAGAATTGAACATTACAAGATAAAGTAGAGGATATGTTCATTCCCCATAAGCTTTCCCGTGGGACCCTTTGACCCCTAAGCAAATCCTGATAGTCCTCTCTTTCTCTTATGAGCCACCATTTATCCCCTTTTACCAGAACTTCGGCACATCTTGTTCTGCTATTGTAATTGGAACTCATAGAAAAACCGTATGCACCTGTATCCAGGATGGCTAAAAGTTCACCTTTGACAACCCCGGGAAAATCAACATTTTTGAGAAAAAAGTCTGCCGATTCACAGATAGGACCAGCTATACTGACTTTCTCGCAAGCTTTTGAAGAGAGTCTTTGGATGGGGATAATTCTGTGACAAGCCCCATAAAGAGCAGGTCTTACAAGGTCATTCATTGCGGCATCTACTATCAGGAATTTATTTGCACCTTCCTCTTTTCTGTAAAGTGTTTTCGTTATAAGAGCTGCTGCATTTCCCACTATGTATCTTCCTGGCTCTAAGATTAAATGCATATCCTCAGGGAAAATAAGAGAAATCTGCCGGGCAAGCTCCTCCAGGCAAAGTTCCTTTTCTCCCTCTTCGTAGGCAATACCAAATCCACCTCCCATGTCAAGATAGCCAGGCTTCATCTTACAATCTTGCAGTTTCCGGATAAAATCCTTCAATTTATTTAAAGCTTTAAGGTAAGTCTCTGTGCTGGTAATTTGGGAGCCAATGTGCATATGAATACCTTTTGCCTCAAAAGTTCTGGTTTGTGCTATTTTATGATATAATCTTTCGGCAGTTTCAAAAGAGACGCCAAATTTATTTCCTTTTTTACCGGTTGTAATGTAATGATGGGTTTTGGGGTCAATATCGGGATTTATCCTTATGGAAATTGGGGCTTTTCTCTTTAGTTTTTCCGCCGCTTTTGCAATTTCTACTAACTCCTGCTCTGATTCTACATTAAAAAGTAAAATATTGTTTTTTAGAGCGAACTCAATTTCCTTTTGAGTTTTACCCACCCCAGCATAAACTATTTTTTCGGGCAAAAATCCGGCTAAAAGAGCCGTGTATAGCTCCCCTCCTGATACAACATCTGCTCCTGCTCTCAGGGAGGATAAAATTCTGCACAGGGTAAGGTTAGGGTTTGCTTTAAGGGAATAACATATGAGGGGATTGAAGGGGGAAAAGGCTTTTTCCACTCTTCGGAAGTTATCAACCAGCGCAGCGTAGCTATAAATATAAAAAGGAGTTCCCACTTTATCTGCAATATTTTGTATGGGTATATTTTCACAGAAAAGTTCATCTTGCCTGTAGTGAAAATGACTCATGTTGTATCTCCAGTTTCTCTCTGGCATGCTTTATCTGAATTTCAAGGCTCTTTTTGCCCGTTCCTCCGGCTGAATTTTTATTTTTCACACATTCCTCCAGACTCAACCTTTGTTTTACATTCTCCTCAAAGCAGGGGGAAAATTTTTTGTACTCCTGCAAGCTTAAGCACGTAAAATCTTTTTTGTTCTCTATGCACCATCTAACCAGCTTTCCTACTATGCGGTGAGCGGTGCGGAAAGGAACTCCTTTTGTAACCAGGTACTCTACAAGGTCCGTTGCGGCAAAAAAACCTTCCTCAGCCTTTTGCCTCATTTTTTGAGTATTGAACTTTAAGTTTTTCATGAGCTGTGTGAAAATTTCCAGGGAAAGTTTAACCTCATCTGCCGCCTGGAAAAGCAGAAATTTGTCCTCCTGCATATCCCTGTTGTAAGATAAAGGCAAAGCCTTCATTATGGTGAGCAAGGATATTAAAGCGGCATAAACTTTACCTGTTTTACCCCTTATAAGTTCTGGCACATCGGGGTTTTTTTTATGGGGCATCAAACTTGAACCAGTGGAAAAGCCCTCTCCAATTTCCAGGAAATTAAAAAAAGGAGATGCCCACAAAATAATCTCCTCGCAAAAGCGGGAAAGATGTATCATTATTATACTGCAGGAGGAAAGAAATTCCACCACATAGTCCCTATCACTTACTGTATCTATACTATTTTCAGTTATGGCAGGGAAAGCAAGGAGTTTTGCCGTATATTCTCTGTCTATGGGAAGAGAGGTTCCAGCTAAGGCTGCTGCTCCCAGAGGGCAAACATTTACTCTTTTGTAGCAATCTAAAAGACGCCCTTTGTCTCTCTCAAACATCCAGAAATAAGCAAGGATATGATGAGCAAGTGATACAGGTTGAGCATACTGAAGATGGGTGCATCCTGGCAAAGTTACATCTTTATTAGCTTCAGCAATATCTAAAAGCGTTAACTGAAAGCTATGAATTGTGCTACACAGAGTTTTTATCTTTTCTCTTAAGTAGAGCTTTTCATCCAGTGCTATCTGGTCGTTGCGGGAACGTGCTGTGTGAATTTTCTCTCCTGCGTCCTTTTCTCTTCTTATGAGCTCCTCTTCTATAGCCATATGAATGTCTTCCTTTTTAGAGAAATCAATTTTTCCATCCTGAATATCTTTTTCAATTTCCCTTAAGGATTTAATTATTTTCTCTACCTCTACCTCCTTTATAATTCCACATTTTGCAAGCATTCTTGCATGAGCGATACTTCCTTCAATATCGTAGTTGAAAAGCTCCTTGTCTATCTCAGCAGAAAAGGTAAAATTTTTAACCAGAGGATGCATATCCTCTTTAAATCTTCCTCTCCAGAGGCTCATAAATTCTAACTCCCTCCACAGCTTGTGCAGCTTGAGGCGCTGCAGGTAGAGCATGCTCCACCTGTTATTTTCCCCTCAGCGGTTTTACCTATAAAAAAGCGAGGGAGTAGTTTTTCTATGTTAGAGCTTCCACATTTTTTGCACTTTATCTCATTTTCCCTGCCCATAGCGGTCAGAGCGGTAAACTCCTCTTCACATTTTTTGCATTTAAACCTGTATACAGGCATTTTCCTCTCCTCGCACTGTGTAGAGCTGTTTTCTTCAGGAAATAAGATCCTCAAGGCCCAATTCTCTCAATCGTTCATTAGTAGGACCGTAGATTCCATAACCGAAAATACGGTAGTACTCATCTATGGTTTTTTGCAAAATAGCATCATCAATATAGAAGCCTGATTCCGGTAGTCGCTGTTTGAAACGCTTTGGCAGATCATCATCCCTTCTGCTATATCCTTCTTTTTCCGCAAAAAAGCGCAGAAGTCCATAATTTCTCTCTCCTATTCTCAACATCTCTTCAACATCTATGGTCAGACCGGTGACCGCTTTAACCATCTCTCTTACGGCTGGAAACTGGTAGCTATCTCCGGCAAGACTCGCTGTGAAAGCGCAAAGAACCAAAGAATTAGCAAAGGACCTTAAATTAAGGTAAGTTCCTGTAATCCTGGCCTTATCATTCCAACTCAGTCGCTCATTTTCTCCCAGCCTCAGTTCTGGATTAGGAGGATTGGGATCATGCGTTCCTTCCATGTGCTGTCCGCCTCTTGGGGTCATAGCGTAGTATACAGCTAAGGAAAGTTTACCCCGCGGCTCATGCATGGGAATCTCCTGTCCCTTTATAGCCATCATAAAGGAGGAATCACCCACTCTGGAAGCAAGATACTCAGCACCCCGTGCTACCCATTCACCAATACCCTGGCGATGAGCAATCCTGTCAACAAGTTTGACCATGGTCCGGGCATCACCCCACCTGATGGCATCCTCACCCCTCAAAAGGCCTTTTTCTGTTGCCTCCATAAGGTAAGCAATGAGGACACCGGTGCTTATGGTGTCAAGCCCATACTGGTTGCACTTCTGATTGAGAAGACAAATAGCAGCAAGGTCGCCATTCAAGCAGAAAGAGCCAACAGCACCAATGGTCTCATATTCGGGTCCTCCCCAGGTGGGCTCAAATTTCTCCCCATTGAAACTACCTTTTACCACTCTCTTGCACCTTACCGGACAACCAGGACAGGTATCACGGTCCACCAGAAGGCCGGATTTAACCAATCTCTCCCCAGTTATTTGTTCAAAGTCAATGAACATACCGGTTGCGAAGTTCTTGGTGGGTAAAATACCTAATTGATGAAGGTTTTCCACACCTTCGGCGGTCCCATACTCGGCCAGGCGTTTTTCCCAGACACCCTGTAAAATGCCCTTTGCGAACGAGGGTCGAAGTGATTTGAGTTTTTCCTCATCGGCGATTTGCTTATTTTGGGTTCCTCGTACAGCAATGGCTTTAAGGTTCTTGGACCCCATAACGGCTCCATAGCCTGGTCTTCCAACCGCACGGGTGTGGTCAACCATGATGCAGGCTGCCATGACCATATTTTCACCGGCTTTACCAATGCAAGCCACGGAAAGCTCACCCTGTCTTTTTCCAAGGTACTCTTCTACTTCTTTCGGGTTCAGTCCCCAAAGGTCCTTTGCTGAGTGAATGAAGACTTTTCCATCGTCAATCAGGATGTAAACAGGCTCTTCAGCCTTTCCGCGAACTATTAGCCCATCAAAGCCGCTCCTCCCAAGAATATGTCCAAATCTACCACCACAGAAAGAGTCATTTATTGTCCAGGTCTTGGGAGATTTGCCCATTACCAGAAACCGACCTCCCCCTGCCATGTTAAGACCCTGGAAAGGTCCTGCGGCAAAGACAAGGATGTTGTGTTCGGAGAGAGGGTCGATTTTTGGAACAAGTTCTTTTATAAGGATTCTTGCTGCAATTCCGCGCCCGCCCATATGTTTTGTGTGCCAGTCCTCTGGTATTTCATAGTTACTGATTTTCCCAGTGGAAAGGTCAACGTCAGCATACTTTCCAAAAACTCCCAACATCTTCATTTTTTCCTCCTTCTTAATGAACTATTTTAAATTATAACAAGCTATGCATAAAAGGCAAATAGTTCCAGTTTCCTGAAGCAATCTTTTAGAGTTAGGACAGGCG
>JACUUP010000076.1 GCA_014859225.1 Candidatus Aerophobota bacterium | reverse complement strand
TGCCGGGAGGGGGACTCGAACCCCCACGGAGTACTCTCCACATGGCCCTCAACCATGCGCGTCTGCCTATTCCGCCATCCCGGCTTCTCATAATGATAACATAATTTGGCAAAAAATCAATAATAGTGTTATTCTTCCCTGGCGAATCTTTCTATATCCTTCTCTTCCGCTGCAACTATGAGCACATCTCCTTCTTCAATGGTGTCAGTTGCCTGAGGAAGATAGTTTACCTTTTCTACTTTATCTTTTTCCGGGGACAATTTCCGTATCTCCAGAACATTAACACGGTATTTTTGCCGGACTTTGAGCTCTCCTATTTTTTTGCCCCAGAAGCTTTTTGGAGCACGCAGCTCTGCTGCACTGTACGTATCGGTTATGCGAACATAGTCCATAATATTAGAAAGAATTAAGCTCTGAGCAAGTTTTTTCCCCATCTCCACCTCGGGTAGCATTATTTTATCTGCTCCAACCAGGGTAAGAATTTTTTCCTGAATGTTAGAAATTGCATGGGAGGCACGCGTTATAACTTTGGGCACGCCTATTTTTTTTAACAGAGCAGTTGTCAGGATGCATGATTCAAACTCGCCTATACTTACAATAGCAACATCTACCTTATCCACCCCCTGAGAGCGAAGTGCCTCCTCATCGGTAGAATCCAGCGTTACAGCCAAAGTCGCTATATCTTTGAATTTTTCCACCAGTTCAGGCTCCTTGTCTATAGCTATAACTTCTGCACCTCTTTGAGCAAGAGCTTCAGCTACGGTACTCCCAAACCGCCCTAAACCAACTACTGCAAATTTACGCATTGTTTCGCCTTTGTAAAATTTTTTTGTGTTATCCTATAATAATACTTTCCTCCGGATATCTGTATCGTTTAGCTACTTTTTTCCCGGCAATAGCCAGAGCTAAGGTTAAAGGACCAATTCTGCCAACAAGCACAGTAATTATTATAATCATTTTTCCCCAGCTGGTAAGGTTGGCAGTAATGCCCCGGGAAAGCCCTACCGTTCCAAAGGCTGAAAAGACTTCAAATAAGATGGTTAAAAAGTCAGAGCTTTCAGTAAAGGATAAAAAAAGTGTAGCAACACTTATCCACCCGAAAGCAAGAATTGCCACACAAAGAGTTTGATAAACGATGGTTCGAGGTATAGTTCTTTTCAAGGTTTCTACCTCATCTTTCCCTTGAATCATGGACTTTATTGTAAGCAGCAAGGTGGCAAATGTGCTGGTTTTGATTCCACCACCTGTAGAGCCGGGAGAGGCACCTATAAACATTAATATTATCAAGAAAAATGATGTAAATGTGGTTAAACTGCCAATATGGATGGTATTAAATCCTGCGGTTCGTGCTGTAACTGACTGGAAAAAAGAGGCTAATATTTTTCCCTGCAAAGATAAGTCTTTCAAAAGATTTTTCCCTTCTCCTGTATACAAAAAAAGGGTTCCCAGTCCAATGAGTGTAAGTGTGGTAATGATTACCAGCTTGCTGTGAAGGGACAGGGATTTTTTTATACCTTTCATGCGGGCGAAAACAGTTTGCATAATGTTAAGTATTACTATAAATCCCAACCCTCCCCATATAATCAAAAATGTCATTATCAGGTTGACGGGCAAATTGTTCTGGTATCCCCTGAAACTGTCAGAATAAATGGAGAATCCAGCATTACAAAAGGCTGAGACAGAGTGAAAAAGTGCAGAATAGGCAGCTTGCAGGCTACTTTTTTCCAGAGGAAGAAATTGAAAATAAAGAAGAATAGCTCCTGTGGCTTCAAAAATAAGAGTGAAAGCAAGAATAAATAAAACAAGATATCTTATTTTACTTAAGTTCTCGTATCTCACTATATCTCTAAGTATTAGCCTTTCTCTTACACCAAAATCGCCCCATGTAAGTGCAAAAAGTGAAGCAAATACCATAAGTCCCAATCCTCCTATCTGGACAAGAACCAGTATCACAAGTTGTCCGAAGATAGAAAAATGACTTCCCGTATCCACTACAATAAGTCCCGTAACGCAGGTTGCCGAGGCTGCGGTAAAAAGGGCATCTATAAAAGAGGTATCTTTTCCAGGCACAGTTGAGTGAGGTAAAACAAGAAGAAGAGTGCCAATGGTTATTATGATTAAGAATGCGCTGACTACGGTTAAGGGAGGGGAAAGGCGCAGGGATGCCAGCATTCTGTAAAGGTAGGGAACTTTTATAACGCTGAACAGCAAAATGAGCATCTGGGATGCAATAAGGTACGTGCTACTTGTGATGGCAGGAGAAATTTCTCCAGGCAAAATGCCAACTCTTAAAAAAAATAAAACCAGTGCCCAACAACAAACTAAAATAGATTCTGCACGGCTATCTTTCAAGAATTTCTTTTTGTTACCTACGAAAGCTAAGCGAAGCAAAAACTGGAAAACTAATAGTAGACTGAAAAAATAAATAAAAAAGTCGGTACGGTGTAAGGTTTCTGGAGAAAGGCTAAAACCATGTTTTGCTATCAGGGATACTATACCAGCTACAATTACCCCAGGGGTTGCCGTATGTAAAATTTTTACTACTATGTGCTTGAGTGAGGTAAATTCCTGTTGTGTTTTCATGTTTCCTTCTCTGTTTTTGCGAGATAGTATCTCAACTTTGTCGCCATCCTTTTTCCAGATGAAGCTCCTGAGTCAGTCTTAAAATTTTTCTGTATTCATTATTTGTTATTTTTCTTTGTAGCTCTTCTACATCCACCGCTTTATAAGCGGGGAAATACTGACTCATAATACTTATGTACGTTGCAGGGGAAATTTCATTTTTTATAAAGTATAGCACCTTTTCGCTTGTAGCCAAATCGTGGGGCAAGATTAGATGACGTATTAAAAGTCCCCTTTGGGCTATGTTGTCTGGAGAAAGTTTTAAATCACCAACCTGGCGATGCATTTCCTGCACAGATTTTTTTGCCACGTCAAAGTAATCAGGTGCATTGGAGTATTTTTTAGCCTGCGCGTTTTCTCCGTATTTAATATCAGGCATGTATATATCAATAACTCCTTTTAAAAGTTGTAACGTGAGGATTTCTTCGTATCCTCCGCAGTTATAGACTAAAGGGATTCTCAGGCCCTGACGAACGGCTATATGAACGGCTGCTACTACGTGAGGTGCAAAATGCGTGGGGGTAACGAGGTTTATATTGTGGCACCCCTTTTTTTGTAAAATTAGCATTATTTCAGCCAGTCTGCTTATTGAAACTTTGTTTCCATGACCAAGTTGCGAAATGGGGAAGTTTTGACAAAACACGCACCTTAAACTGCAGTGAGTAAAAAATATTGTTCCTGACCCTGACCAACCAGAGATGGGAGGCTCCTCACCCATATGGTGGTGAAAACTTGAGATTTCTACTTCAGCTCCTGCCCTGCAGTATCCAACCTCACCCTTTAATCTTGCAACTCCACATCGGCGGGGGCAAAGATGACAGCTTTGCATCATCTCATACAGAGAATCTACTTTTTTTACAAGCTCTCCTTTTTCGTGCAGCTCTACGTACCCAGGATATTCTTTGTTCATGGTGGGGATTGATTATAATAATTTATGCAATCCAGGCAACGATAAAGATATTTTTACATCTTTTGTGGCTAAAGTGGCTTTTATCCTGGAAAAAATACCTAATTTTGTAAATGAAAAAATTGAAATCACAGTCAATTCAACGAAGCATAATTGTTAAAAATCTTTATCCATAAACACTTACGGCAAATTTTGCCCTTCTTTTTCCTATTGACAAAAAAATCGCACAGCCTATAGTGGTGTTTAGTGGTAAAAAGTGGTAAATTGTGGAAGAAAAGATGCTTATCGGTGAGTATCACCATACACTGGATGAGAAAAATAGATTAATCATTCCCTCCTCTTTCAGGCAGGCTATTAGCAGGGAGGAGGATGGTTGTATTATTACAAGAGGTCTTGACAGGAGCCTGCTTTTTTATCCTTTCTCTGAGTGGCAGAGCCTTGGCAATAAATTAAAAAATCTTTCCATCAATCGCTCTGATGTGCGTGCCTTCCTGAGAATTTTATTCTCCGGGGCACATCCGGTGCAACCGGATCATCAGGGGAGAATAATTATCCCCCAGCCCCTGAAAGAATTTGCCTCTATTAAGGAAAAAGTGGTAATAATCGGACTTATCAATAAGATTGAAATCTGGGACGAGGATTTATGGAGTGAGTATTACCAGCATAAAAAAGATAATTATGAGCAAATTGCTGAAACAATTATGGACCTCGGAATATGAAGTTCCATATGCATACCCCTGTAATGGTGCAGGAGGTTTTGCATTACATAGCTCCCCGGAAAGGTGGCATCTATGTTGACTGCACTCTGGGAACAGGTGGTCACAGTCAGGCTATGTTGGAAAAAACAGATGGTAAGATAAGGCTCATTGGCATAGATTGGGATGAGGAAGCTATCAATATCTCTTGTAAGCACCTGAGGGAGTATAAGGAACAAGTTGTGCTGGTAAGGGCAAATTTTGCTGATATTACAAAAATACTTAAAGAAGAAAATATTTATAAAGTTAACGGGTTCTTATATGACCTTGGTTTATCTTCTCATCAGCTGGATAACGTTTTTAGAGGATTCAGCTTTCGGGAAGATGCTTTACTGGATATGCGTATGGACAAAAGAGAAAAAATAAATGCCGCTGATATTGTTAACAAATCAAGTCAAAGTGAGCTGGAGGATATTTTGTGGAATTTAGGAGAGGAGAGATGGGCAAAGCGTATGGCAGAATTTATAATTGAGGAAAGAAAAGTGTGCCCCATAACCAGCACAAAACAGCTGGTGGAGATTTTAAAAAGAGCAGTTCCGGCTAAATTTAGAAGAGGTAGAAAAATTCATTTTGCCACCCGCACCTTTCAGGCTTTAAGGATAGCTGTAAACAGGGAACTGGAAAATTTACAAAAAAGTCTCTCAGAGGCTATTAATTTTCTCTCATCAGGAGGAAAAATATGTGTAATGAGTTATCATTCTCTGGAGGATAGAATAGTTAAAAGCAAGTTTAAACAGGTGGAGGGGAAAGAGCTGAGAATACTTACACCTAAGGTGGTAAAACCTTCTTTACAGGAGACCAAAGAAAATCCCAGAAGTCGTTCAGCCAGGTTAAGAGCAGCAGAGAGGTTGTAAATTGTTTGTGAAGTTGTTCCTTCTTTTTCTGACTTTCATCCTGTGTTTTCTGGGACTGGAAATCTACCGCAATACAGCTCTAATGGATAGAGGGTATCTTCTGCAGAAACTGGAAGTGAAAAAAGTTGCCCTGATAGAGGAGAATGGTTATCTTCAAGAAAAGCTCTCCCCCTATCTTTCTCTAAACAGACTGGAGGATTATGCACGCAAGGAGCTTGGTTTAGTTAATCCAGAAAAGGTGCGATTTTTGAAAGGAAACTTCTCT
Source organism: Candidatus Aerophobota bacterium (assembly GCA_014859225.1). Lineage (GTDB taxonomy): Bacteria > Aerophobota > Aerophobia > Aerophobales > B3-G15 > Kmv34. The sequence continues at coordinate 1,870 of JACUUP010000076.1, read as the reverse complement.
CCCCCAGAAGAAAGCTCTTCCCCTCCACCATTTATAGATAAGCTAAAAATAAAGTTAAAAAGCCCGATTTCAAAAATTGTAGGGCAAATAAGAAGGTGGTTTGATATCTTTTATGAAAAAAAGGAACAATAGAAAAGTTCGGATTCACCTTCCTTTTTTGATTATTTTTTTAGGTTTTGGGATTATTGGGCTTCGTCTTTTTCAACTTCAGGTGATAGAACATGAAAAGTATAAAAGTCTTGCTGAGAGGGCTCGGGTAAGAGTAGTTGATATATCTCCAGAGAGAGGGATTATTTATGATGTAAATATTAAACCTGTTAGTGTGAATATTAACTCCTTTTCCCTTTATGCTTCCCCGGGCAGAATTTCTCATCCGGAGCAAGCAGCCGAAAATTTGGCTCTCATTTTAGAAGGAGAAGATAAAGATTCTGTTTTGTCTAAATTAAAAAGAGATGCAGTTTTCGTGTGGATAGCCCGAAAGATTTCTGTGGAGGATAAGAGAAAGATAGAAAAGTTAAATCTGGAGGGTTTCGGTTTCATAGAGGAGAAAAAAAGGCTCTATCCTGAAGGGGAATTGACGAGTCATATTCTTGGATGGGCAGGAATTGACAATCAGGGACTGTCCGGGATAGAGTACTATTATGAGGATAAACTCCGGGGAGAGGAAGGCACAGTTTTATTAAAGCGAGATGCTCGTGGCTACTATATTCCATTTACTCGGAATGCTTTAAGAGAGGTGGTCCCGGGACAGGATTTAGTTTTAACTATAGACTCTAAAGTTCAATCAATTGTGGAACAGGAACTTTCGCGTGCTCTGAAGGAAACCGGAGCACAATCTGTAGAAGCAATTTTTATGCACCCTCATACAGGAGAGATTATTGCGCTTGCAAATAAGCCAGATTATGACCCCAATTATTGGTCAAATTATGCCACTTACGAACGAAGAAACAGGGCAGTTCAATTTATGTATGAACCGGGTTCTACCTTTAAAGTTTTTACAGCCGCCGCTTTACTGGAGGAGAAACTTATTTCGTTAGAAGAGAAAATATATTGCGACGCTTTCCTTAGATTTGGCAGCTATACCATAACTGACTGGAAAGAATTTAACAAAGAGATGAGCTTTGCAGAAATTATTTATAATTCCTCCAGTGTTGGAATGATTAAAGCTGCACAGCGAATGGAAAAGGATACATTTCACAGATATATTAGTAACTTTGGATTTGGCAAAGAGACGGGCATTGACCTTCCCGGAGAGGCAAAGGGTCTGGTTAAACCCGTTAATAGTTGGTATCTTACTGATTTGCCCTGCATTTCTACGGGGCAGGGGATAGCGGTAACCCCGCTTCAAATGGTGGTGGCTTTATCTGCTGTGGTTAATGGAGGAAATCTTTTGCGTCCCTTTGTGGTAAAGGGTATACGCGACTTTGAAGGGAACATAATTGAGAAAAATGAACCTTACATTATAAGAAGGGTGATTTCGGAGGAGACCTCCATAACTTTAAGGGAAATTTTGGGTTATGTGGTTAAGGAAGGAACTGCAAAAAAAGCTGAAGTTAGAGGCTATACCATAGGAGGCAAAACAGGAACTGCCCAGATCCCTTCCCCTCAAGGCAGAGGTTATTTACAGGGAAAATACACTGCCTCCTTTATGGGTTTTGCCCCCGTAGGTAATCCTCAAATAGCAGGAATTGTGGTGATAAAGGAACCTGCGGGGGCATACTACGGAGGAGATGTGGCAGCTCCTGTGTTCGGAAGAATACTTTTTCGTATCTTGCCTCTACTTGGTATTATGCCACAAGAAGAGCTGTGGGTGAGGAAATAAAAATAATAAGGGGAAAATGAAGTTAAAAGAAATTATATCTAAGATAGA
>JACUUP010000075.1 GCA_014859225.1 Candidatus Aerophobota bacterium | reverse complement strand
GAGGTGGGGTAGCTCGTGTTAAGGATCCTCGCTGACGAAAACATCCATTCAGAGATAATTACCTACCTTGAAGATAGAGGTTATGATGTCTTATCTATAGCTCAAGAAAACTCCCTTACTGGATGCTCTGACGAACAGTTGATTCAAATTGCCCAGAAAGAAGAAAGAATTATAATCTCTGCAGACAAGGACTTCGGACGATTAGTTGAACTTAATGCAAGGAGACAAAAACTTAATCTCATCCTGTTAAGATATACCTTCTTTGATGTAGGGAAAATAAAGACAGGGTTAGACAAGGTTATTCGTGATATTGAATCAGAGAACCTTGAAAGTGAGTCTTTTATAGTCGTTCTTGATGAGACAAAGATTCGAGTGCGGCGTTACTAATTGTAGCACCTATTGCAGAAAGTCTTCCAGTTGCCAATTCCTATAGAAGCGAATAGGGGCAATAAATCTCCTGATAGTTTGAATGCGCTCTTTTTCTTCTGGCATACATGTTAGAATTTCTGCCAATCCCCGGGCAATGCTTTTGACCATCGTAACAAGCATTTGCCTAAATGAGGAAAGGTAAGATACATAACTTTGTTTTGTTGATGGATTAGTTTTTTTTCAGGATGCTCTGATGGCAGTTTGCAAAAAACCAACGCTTGCACCTTATCTGGCAAATGTCAGATGTCAAGACCTGATGCCTTTACTTGCCAACTTTCTGCTTGACCAGTTCCATCACCTTTTGGGGGTTGGAGGTAGAAAATACAAATTCTCTAAACGTGCCTTTTTTCAATGAAAAAACGACACGGGGAGCACCAATAATGTTGTAGACCAACCGCCTGATAGAGAAGGAGAACGAGAAAAATTGTCATAGCTACCGCGAATATACCTGCGTTCCACTTTGAAAATATTTTTTCTTCGTAGATAATACCTGCTTGCATTTTGTATCCCTCCTTGATGCTCAGAGAAAAAGTGAAAAAAAGGGGACAGATTTATTTTTTACGTTAATTTACTGCTAAATCTTTTTAGTGTCAAAACTACTAAGGTTTGTGTCAATTTTTTTGCAAGGCTCATTGTCAGGAGCAAAACTTCAATGTCAAGGTCTGACCCTCTTTTCTCTTTTCTCCGCTATATCCCGCGGACAAGAGTAACAGTTAATCTCACAGCTTTTACCACGATGCCTACAATAAATCCAATGGAAATACCAATGAAGGCTAACGCCACGACAAAGCTTAAGATGTGCGCAGCAAAAGGAATAGGTATGACAGTAAAGTTAAAGGGAAACACGAAAAGAAACGTTAACACAGTTGCAAGTCCAAATACATTGAGGATTATGGAAATAGCTTGCCTGAGCAGGTATCTATCAAAAATAATCAAGATACAATTACCCACAATGGATAGCATGAGCGTTAGGGTGAGAATGGGTAAAACTGCATGAAAGTTTTCCGTAAGGAGTGGCTCTCTTACCCACCTACCAACCTGATTGATTGTTTCGTAGTGATAGTAGGCGATGTAGTGACGGAAAAAATGAAAGAAAATGAGAACAATGATACTCCAGGCAATAGCAACGCTACAGGATACTAACCTTCCCTCTTTTGTGCTTTGAAAATAAGCATCTGCTCGTTGACCAACCTGCCTGGCGCTACTGGCAAAGTGCTCCACTCGCTCTTCAAAATCGCTTCGCCTGTACTGCTCATCTTTGTTTTCAGGTTTTTCCGCCGTTTTGCTCATTTTACGTTTCAACCTTTGAAATTCTCGTTCTATATTGAGGGCATCTCCCATAAATCCATAGGCAAAGAGCAGGTGAAAGAGCACTCCAATGCCCCACCCTGCGGCGCAAAATAAAAACCAGGGAAAGTGCCTGAAAGTAAAAAGATTGATTAATCCGAGAAATAAAATAACCACAACGTATACTGCTGCATGACGCTTAGACCCTACTCTTCTGCGAGCAATTTTCCTCAAGTCATTGTCTTCCATATGTATCTCCTGGTATACTATGCAAGGGGTTCAGATCTTGACATGTAAGGTCTGGCAACCTTTTTTTAATGATCACTTTGAATCCGAAACCCTCAAATGTATTTATGAGCTTTGGCGTGAAAGCATCTTTTGGAAATTTCACTGCACTATCACTTCTGTAGTGAATGTTGCTACGTTCTTTTTATACGTTGCGTAAGAATTCTACGAATGCTCCTGTTGCATATATATATTAGGATAATCCTTTAAAAAGAGCAAGAGGTGGGGGGTGGACAGAAAAACGAGAGGGTGGTAAAATAAGAGCAAAGGAAAACTCATTTTTTTGCGGAGAAAACACATATGTTTGGAATAGAAAACTGGGCTGTAAAGCTAATCTGGTCTACCGTAATCATTGTTGCCGGGTATGCAGCGGGAAGAATTACCTTCGCCATAGTTGATCGTCTATTCCCTGCAAAAAAGATGGAGGAGCGGCCTTATGGCACTCCTCAGGAGACAAAAACACTTGCTACACTAATAAAGAGTGTTCTCAAGTATGCCATTGCTTTCTTTGTCCTGGGTTTTCTCTTTAGATTATTTAACGTGAACCTCACCCCCCTTCTGGTAAGTGCCGGAGTGGTAGGATTTGCCATAGGTTTCGGAGCTCAAAACTTCATAAGAGATGTCCTATCCGGCATAACACTTCTTTTTGAAAGGAACATCCATGTAGGAGATTACGTGGAAATTGCAGGCTCTACAGGCTACATTGAAGAGATAGGTCTTAGAACCACAAAAATAAGGGATATGAGCGGACAGTTGCACATTTTATTTAATGGTAGCATAACAACAGTTAAAAATTTCACCAGGGGGAAAGTAACTGTATTTGTAGATGTTTTTCTTCAGAAACAAGAAGACACGCCGAGGGGACAATCTCTTCTCCGCGATGTGCTGGAGGATTACTTCCGCTACCATCAACTGGACGAAGGTGAGATACAGGTATCCGTTTTAGAGACAAAAAGTCCCCAGGTAGTTGTAAGAGCAATGTTTACTATGACGCCAGCGTTCCAAAGCTTCGTTACCCAACAGATGGCACCTCGGTTGAAAGAGGTTTTTTCTGAACAAAATATTTCCCTCAGCTCAAACAGAGTGGATGTAACATTTCGTATGTGAACTATTTAAGAAGAAGTGAGAAAAGGTGAGAAAACAGGACAAATTTATTTTAGGTAATTAATCGCCCGCCTCATGTAGTTCACTCTCGTATTCTTCCTGTTTTTGTTTGTTCCCGAAAAAATCAGTTTCAAAGCTGCCTTCAATACTATTTGGCCAATTAGCTATTCTTACTCCCAGCCACTTTATCATAAGAATATATCCTAAACGATACTGGGTTTTCTCTCCATTCATAATGTGAGATACCCACCACTTCATTATGTTTTCGTTGTCTATCCTGCTTGTAAAGCGAATTGAGCTTCCGCTTGCACATTCTTCAATCTGCAGGTCTTTCCCGAGACCGCTCACCATCTCTATATCATTGAGGTATATGCTGCAGTCAACTTCCATGGGGATAAGGTGAAGGTGTGGATTGTTCACCAGTATGTGCGTATGTATGGTCGTTGAATCCAGGGAAACTTCACCCCATGAGTTAGAGATAGCTTCAATATGAAGCCTGGGGATGAGGATGAGGGGTTTCGCTGCTGGTTGCTCGGGCAAGTTTTCATCTTCAGAGATAGCTATGGAAACAAGAGGAGTATTTTCTGCAGGCATATGCAGCATCTGCTCTGCATGGATAGCGGTAGATAGCATAAAAGTTATGAAAATGAGAGGTGCTACAACCCGAAAAGGTCCCTTTAGGATTGACTTTGACATGTAGGAACTCACGTTACAGTTCATATCGTTTTTTTGGCTCTTTGTCAGGATGGAAAACTTAAATGTCAAGATCTGACCCTCTTTTTCTCTTTTTTGGAGAAGCAAGTGCAATCTCCTGAGCGAGGAAACTTACATAGCTATAGATTTGCTCAAGCTGTACGGTAAAAAGATGCCCCCCAGCAATACCCGATAAAGGCCCCAGCCGGCTCAACGTGGTAGATTTTCCCTGTGGCTGGCTAATGTGAAAATGTAAATCCTCCAGGGATGCTCCCAGTGAAACAAATTCTTCTTCATTGAGAGTATCGGGGAGAAGTTGCTCTGCAGGTTCTTTTTCTTCTTGCGGCAAAGATTTTGTTTCTACGCAACCATGTGCACTTCGGGCTTCTCTTAGCTCTTCCATAAGTTTTTCTTTCGTCCTTCCCCGCAGCTCAAAAAGTAAGAAGGGATCGCTATCGAATGATTGACCTAAGATGTAATGCGTGGCAGCTATATGTTTACAGGGATTAGCCCAATCAGGACAAGAACAACTTGTTTTAAGCTCGGTTGCCTTCACGGGAAAAAGAGAAAGACCACAACCGTTGAATGCCTCATCTATGGTTGATGGCATTTCCCCGACGAGAAGTTTGGCAGCAAAGATAGCCTGTTTGGCTAATGCTGTAATGACGTTTTGCCACTGCTTGTTGGTTAAAGCTGGAAGTTTTATCCTGACCTGGTAAGGAGTGCGTCTTGTTCCCTGCACCTTCGCCCTCACCTCCCCGGGAAGAATTATCAAATCCCTCACCGCTCCCCTGCGGGCATAGGTGCGACCCCGTGGGAGCCTATTTGAATAATCCCTGCCCAAAATTTCCAGGGCTTCTATCCACTTTTCAGCCCACCAGGTTCTACCAAATGCGCCCTTTTTTGCCATTACTCATCCTCCAAATCAATTGCCGCTTCTTTGCTTAAGGTTAGTATTTCACGAAGCTTGTCATTGGATAGCTCTGTAATCCATCCCTCGCCTGCACCTATTATTCTATCCGCCAGATCCCTTTTTTCCTCCAGCATCCTGTCTATCCTCTCCTCCATGGTGCCGAGACACACCATTTTGTACACCTGCACATTCTTTTTTTGTCCTATGCGAAAGGCACGGTCAGTAGCTTGATTTTCCACCGCAGGATTCCACCATCTGTCAAAATGAAATACAAAACTTGCCCGCGTTAAATTAAGGCCCGTCCCGCCTGCCCTGAGGGAGATGAGAAAAAGAGGATACGCATCTTCTTTTTCCTGGAAAGAGCGAACCATCTCATCTCTTTTTGCACGCAGAACACCACCGTGAAGAAAGGGAACCGTTTCCCCGAATTTGTCTTCCAGGCAGCGAGCTAAAAGGTGTCCCATTTCCCGAAACTGGGTGAAGATGAGGGCATAACTTTTTTCTTCCATGACTTCCTCGCTCATTTCAACCAGTCGCTTGAGTTTGCCTGAACGAGAAAATGAAGAGGCGCCTTCTCTTAGATAAAGAGAGGGATGATTACATATCTGCTTGAGAGAGGTTATAAGAGAAAGGACAAGACCACGTCGTGCCATACCTTCACTTTTTTCTATTTTTTCCATTGTCTCATCCAGAAGAGCCTGGTATAACGTAGCCTGTTCTCGAGTTAACGTGCAAAAAACTTTCATTTCGTTTTTCTCGGGAAGATCAGCAATGATAGTTTTGTCCGTTTTTAACCTCCTCAATAAAAACGGTTGCGTGAGTTTCTTGAATTTCTGTGTCGCTTCTGGATCTTTATATCGTTCTATGGGAAGAGCAAAAGTGCGTTTGAATTGTTTTAAGGGACCAAGGTAGTGAGAATTGAGAAATTCAAAAATAGACCAAAGCTCCGAGAGTCTATTCTCTACAGGTGTTCCCGTAAGAGCAATTTTAGTGTGTGCCTTGAATTGACGAATTGCCCTGGCTTGTTGAGCGTAAGGGTTTTTTATGTTTTGCGCCTCATCCAGCACAACGGCTCCCCACTCAATCTCTGAGAGAAGTTCTCTATCTCGCCTTGCCAGGGAGTAGGTTGTCAAAACCACCACGTGAGGGGAAAAACTCTTTTCCATGGACTTCTTTGAGGTGGCTCGCTCTAAACCATGATGAGGAAGAACCGAAAGCTCAGGCCCGAATCGCTCTATTTCCCTTTGCCAGTTACCCAGTACCGATGTTGGGCACACAATGAGCACAGGATGGGCGTTAGCGCACATATGCTCCTTTCGGTGCAGTAACCAGGCTATCAACTGAATCGTTTTTCCAAGTCCCATATCATCAGCCAGGCACACACCAAAACCCAAATTGGTCATACTGGTAAGCCACGTCAATCCCCTCTCCTGATATGCTCGTAGTTTCCCCTGAAAGGTAGAAGGAACCTCAACGCACCTTGCCGTTTTGTCAGTTTTGAGCATGTCCACAATATGTTTCATATTCCCCGTGGCAACAACCTCCACCGGGCTGGCAAGCTCAATCTGGTCTTTTTCCCCTAAAAGAGTGGCGGATAAAGCTTCGCGAAAACTCAATGTTCCTGAGCTTGCCTCATCAAAGAGCTTCTTCATGTCAGCTGCTTCCTGGGGGTTGATTATTACCCAGCGGTCTCGCCAGTGAACAAGAGGTTGCTTGAGACGAGCTATCTGTTTAAACTCAGAGAGGGTTAACACCTCATCTCCCAGGGCTATTTCCCAGTGGTAATCTATGAGAGAAGGAAGAGCGAATGTCCCACTTTCGCTTCCATTCTTATCCGTTGATTTTCTTGAGCCAATCCTCATCCTGGCTTTGATTCTACGCTGCCCTGCCCGCGTAAGCTCCTGGGGAAGTAAAACAGTGAACCCTGATTGCTGCAAAATGGGAGCGGCGGTGTCTAAAAAATTCCATGCCTCATTGGTCTTCATGTGCATACAGGACGGGCATGCCTCTTGTAAACTCTCAGCGAGAGGGGGGAAGATGCAAGAAGCTTCAGCCAATGCCATTAAGAGTTTTTCTTGAGGATCCTTGAAGGTGCGGTTTAAGAAGTGAAGCTCCCTTTTGGAAGATTTCCATATCCTCTCGGTGGGAACAAGGAGGCTGGGATCATCTACTGCCTGGAGTAAATAGCTTACCTGCCACTGGTTATCATTTTTTTCGCTACCAGATGGCATCTCCAGCCGAAAACATATGCGGTAATCCTCCTCTCGCTGAGCCACCATACCAGGATGAAGCCACTTATTCAAGGTTTCGGGAATGCCTCGTTCAGTAAATCCTTGTAGATGGAACGAGGGATTAACAGCGGTCAATGACTCTATGAGCCGGCTCTGCCAGGTGCTACCAGGTAAGTTGAACGATTGTCTTTGTTCTTTTTCCTCCCCAAGTTCCTCGGCAAAAATGTCGCCAGCATAACGAACCAGGGTATCGGCAACCTCATCAAGAAAATGCTGAAGAATGCTCTTTGAGGTGAAAAGAGTTTGGTAACCATTACTATCCTTCGTCCTGGAGGCTATAGCGTAGGCTGATAAGGGCATAGCGTTTGCCAGCTTTAAAAACCGTTCTTCATCCTGACGTA
>JACUUP010000256.1 GCA_014859225.1 Candidatus Aerophobota bacterium | reverse complement strand
AGGGACAAAACAAAACATCTTGTGGTTGTCGGTTACTTTAACTCTGTAGCCATTTTCTGTATAAAATGTTAAAAAGCGGGTTTTCTTTTTTCTTTTAAAAACTTCACGCACTCTGGAGTAAGTAGTATATCCTTTACCCACAGCTGTAATTACTTCTTCTCCAGGTTTAATTTCCTCTATTTTTTTCTCGCCTTTTTTCATCGTTACCAATGTCCCCGGAGGAAGGCATTGGTCATCGTCTCCCACCACAGTTATATTGCGGTGCTCTTTTGCCAGGAGCTTGACCAGCTGGAACTGGCTGTAGTTGGTATCCTGGAACTCATCAATTAATATATAGCGAAAGCGGCGTTGATATTCTTTTAAGATGGAGGGATGTTCACGAAAAAGCTTCAGGGTTAAGTTTATCTGGTCACCAAAATCAATTTTGCCAGATGTAGCTAAAAGCTCCTGATATTTTTCATAAGAAAGTGCAATTTCTTTTTCTTTTAAGGCTATCTCTTGCAATGCTTCATCCTCTGGATTTTCCTTAGCTCTTTTTTCCAGGCACCGAACATAATCAAGGTAATTTTCAGGGCTAATATCTTCATCCTTTGCCCTGCTCACAAGATTTAAAATAGCTTGAATATAACGAGTGGGATTTCCCAGGGGACGGTAGTAGGAAAGAGGAAAATCAAATAAATGTTCCCTAAAAAATATCACCTGCTCCGGGGTGCTTAAAACCTGAAAATCAGAAGATAAGCCTATCTCAAGTGCCTTTTCCCTTAAAATTCTATCTCCAAAAGCATGAAAGGTGCTAATCCAAAACTCGGTGTATCCATAGGGGACAAGCACATCCACTCGCTCTTCCATTTCCAGAGCCGCTTTTTCCGTAAAGGTAAGCGCCAGAATTTCTTCTGGTTTTGCCATTTTGGCACTAACAAGGTAAGCAATCCTGCGGGTTATTACCTGGGTTTTACCTGTTCCTGCACCTGCGACAATAAGAAGTGGACCCTGACCATAAGTTACCGCTTCCCTTTGTTCATCATGTAAACCCTGTAAAATTTTTTTATTCCATACAGACATTTCTAACACTCAAATTAGAAAAACTTACCCGCTACAAACAGCGCAGAAAAACATTCAACAACCATCAACCATCATACCAAAATTAAACTGTAAGACAAGAGGGGAAAACCTGCAAGCTTTTTCTTGAATTATTCAGAAAAATTTGACATCCCTTTTCAAAAGGCTACAATTTAACGGAAATCACGAAAATATTGCACTTTTCCCTTATCTTAGATAATGCCTCTA
>JACUUP010000255.1 GCA_014859225.1 Candidatus Aerophobota bacterium | reverse complement strand
TCATTTTCTCTGTCCATAAAATCATTTAGCTTATTGAGCTTTTCTTCATCTTCTCTGACTAACTTATTTGCTCTTTTCAAAGTGTTATAACACATAGAGCAAAGAGTTACCAGTTTTGTATCTTTTTGCTCTTTTACCCGAATAAGACTGCGAACAGGAGCTACCTGATGCATTAAATCATCACTTGTTAGAGAATAAACTGTCCCACAGCAGTTCCAGCGCGGAAGTTCAACCATATCCATACCTAAAAAAGATAGGGAAGCTAAAGCTGAATCTTCAAAACTTTTTGCCATTGTTTTTAAACTGCATCCGGGAAAGTAAGAAATCCTCATAATGTTTACTTCTTTTAAACTATGATGTGAATTTTCTGAAACTACTAACCAGAGCTATCTGAGGAAGCTGGGAAAGCATTTTTTTTGAAATAGATAAAGGGCTGACATGGTCAATGTTTTTCCTTAAAATAATCTGTCTTACAGCTTCCATAACTTTTGATAGATCTACACCCTTGGGACAGCGAATGGTGCAGGTAAAACAGGAGGCACAAATCCAGGGTGTTTTAGATTCCAAAACCTCCTCTTCCTCACCAAATTGAATAAGACGGATAATCTCACTTGGAAATAAATCCATCTTTGATATACCTGGACAACCTGCAGAGCACTTACCACATTGATAACAGGCATAGATATTCTCTCCGCTCAAGCTTTCAACTTTATCTAAGAACCTGCTCTGAGTTTTATTGATGGATAAATTTATCCTCATCATTTTAAATTTTGCTCCAGTTTTTTACCCCTTCCTCATATAAATCTTTTCCTCTAACATCATTAACCACAATAACAGGAAAATCCTCTACTTTTAGCTTTCGTATAGCCTCTGTTCCCAGGTCCTCATATGCAATAAGCTCTGCCTTTTTAATCTGCTCTGATAAAAGCGCTGCTGCTCCACCCGTAGCTGCAAAATAAACTGCCCTGTATTTTACCATGGCATCTTTCACTTGCGCAGAACGGGAACCTTTTCCTATCATTCCCTTTATTCCCGCATCAAGAAGAAAGATAGCATAAGGGTCCATTCTATAGCTTGTGGTAGGACCTGCAGGGCCAATTACCTTGCCCTGCCTTGCCGGAGCAGGGCCAACATAGTAGATTATTTGTCCTTTTGGGTCAAAGGGAAGAGTTTTTCCTTCTTTAAGTGTCTCCACTAACCTTTTATGTGCTGCATCACGGGCTGTATAAATAATACCTGAAAGCAAAACTTTATCTCCAATTTTAAGTTTTTCCACATCCTTGTCTGATAAAG
>JACUUP010000074.1 GCA_014859225.1 Candidatus Aerophobota bacterium | reverse complement strand
ATCTTTTTGCTGCTCCGGTAATACTTGATTATTTCCGCAAAAAAGGGCTGGATAATCTGATAGTTTTATCTCCTGATGTGGGAGGTCTAAGACGGGCCAGAGCTTACGCCAAGGTGTTACATGCTCCCCTGGCTATAGTGGATAAGAGACGACCTATTGCCAATGAGGCTGAGATTGTTCACATTGTGGGTGAGGTAAAGGGAAAGCAGGTGCTTATAATTGATGATATGATAGATACAGGGGGGACAATTTTAGCTGCTGTAGATATTCTCATGGAAAAAGGTGCGGATTCTGTCTATGCTGCCTGTACCCATGCGGTATTTTCCGGTGATGCCGTTAAAAAACTTACAGCCTCACCTCTTAAAGAAATAGTAGTAACTGATACCATTGCTCTTAATCTCAGAACCAGTGAAAACAAAATAAAAGTTCTCTCGGTGGCTCCCCTATTGGGGGAAGCTGTAAAGCGGATTCATCAAAATAGATCGGTGAGTTCGTTGTTTGATATTTGACTTTATTTTGCATATAATGAATATAACATACAAGTGGAAGGAGCTTAAAGTATGGGAAAATTAGTGCTTCAAGTTCAAGCAAGAGATAAAGTTGGCAAGAGCCATGCAAAAAGGCTAAGAAAGAAAGGGTTTATTCCGGGGGTGCTTTATGGTCCACACCTTGAGAGAAGTATGCCACTAAAGATAGAGGCTTCTAATTTAAACAGGTTTTTATCTTCACTCTCGGAAGAAGATAGGATAATTACTCTCCAGTTTACAGAAAAAAATAATGAGGATAAAAAGGAGGTTATAATCAAAGAGGCTCACTATAACTGGTTGAAGGGAGAACTGGAGCATGTGGATTTTTATGAGATTACGCGGGGAGAGTTAATCTCTACAAAGGTGCCCTTGCGCCTTGTGGGAGATGCACCTGGTGCTAAAAAGGGTGGCGTAATCGAGCAGATGATAAGAGAAGTTGAAGTGGAATGTTTCCCCGAGAATATTCCACCACATATTGAGTTGGATTTAAAAGACCTTGAAATAGGAGATTCCGCAAGAATTAAGGACCTTCAGGTTCCATCTGAAGTTGAAATACTCACTAATCCTGAGGAAATTGTTGTCAGTATTGTTTCTCCTATCACGGAAGAGGAACTGGAAAGACTGGAGGAGGAAAAAGGAGTAGTGGCTGAGGAAGTGGAACTGGTAGAGAAAGAGAGAAAAGAGAAGAAAGAGGAGATAGAAGAGGAGGAAAAACAACCGCCGAAAAAAGAGAAATGAAGGTTGTAGTTGGTCTTGGTAACCCGGACAAAAAATACGAAAGAACACGTCACAATGTGGGTTTTTTAGTTATTGATGCTCTAGCTCATAAATATAAGGTAGAGATAAATGAGTATAATTTTGAATCTTTGTTATGCAGGATAAAAATAGAGGACAGGGAAACTCTTTTGGTTAAGCCTCTTACTTATATGAATCTTGCAGGTGCTGCAGTAAGACAGATTGTCCAAAGCTTTAGGTTAGAACTTAAGGATATTCTAATAATAAATGATGATGCTGATTTGCCGCTTGGGAGGATAAAAATCTGCAGGAAAAGAGGCGATGCCGGACATCTGGGGGTAAGGTCAGTTATTGAAAATTTAGGAAGTAAAGAATTTTCCCGTTTGCGTATTGGCATTGGAAGAGCTCCCGAGCAAATGCAGTTGAGTGAATATGTTCTACAGGAATTTAATTATGAGGAGTGGAATCTCATGCAAGAAGTTTTATTAAGAGCGAGTTTGGCAGTAGAAAAAGTTATCCTTGAGGGAATAGAAGAGGCAATGGTTGGTTTTAACTAAACTTTTAAACATAAAGGGGTGAGGGATGCTTAGAAAACCAGCAGTAGCTGGAACATTTTATGCCGGGAGCAGGAATTCTTTAAAGGAGCAAATAGAGGAATGTTTTCTTCATCCTGTTGGTCCGGGAAAAATCCCTGTAGTTTCAAAAGAAGGTGGCGGGAAAATTATTGGTCTGATAAGTCCGCATGCAGGTTACATCTACTCTGGTCCGGTAGCCGCCTGGGGTTTTGTTAGGGTGTTGCAGGAGGAAAGGCCCGAAACAGTGATAATTTTGGGTCCAAATCATCGGGGATTTGGCGAGCCTGTTGCCATTATGAGTCAAGGGGAGTGGGAAACACCCCTGGGAAAAGTTTCTATAGATGAGGAAATTGCCAGAGAGCTGATGCAGACCTGTTCGTTGATTCAGGAAGATGAGATAGCTCACAAAAGAGAGCATTCACTGGAGGTTCAAGTTCCCTTTCTCCAATACGGGTTTAATGGTGAGTTTAAGATTGTTCCTCTTTGTCTTGCTGACCAGACTTTTACCACCTGTGTGAGTCTGGGAGAGGCTATTTCCCGGGTGCTTAAGGATAAATCTAATACTCTTCTTATAGCAAGCACGGACCTTACTCACTATCAGCCACAGAGAATTGCTGAAAGAGAGGATAAGAAAATTCTGGACGCTATTTTATCTGGTAGTCCCGAAGAGCTGGAAAATGTTTTATCCTCGGGTGATTTTTCCATGTGTGGTTATGGGCCTGTTATTGCGCTGTTGGAGGCATCCTCAAAGTCAGGGCAATTCAGGATAAATCTTTTGAAATATGCTACCTCAGGTGATATAACCGCAGATTATAGTGCTGTTGTTGGATATGCATGCTTATCCATAGAGAAGTAACCCTCCCTGTGCTTTGGAAACTTTCCAACTGAAAAGTACCCAAATTTCAAAACAGGTTAATATGTGCGTTGACTTAGACTTTTATCCGTTTAAAATTACAGCCGATATTAAAACTGGTATGTTGATATACATAATAAATAAAGCAGAGTTCAAAGATGAGTAGCGACAGGATAATTATTAAAGGGGCGAAAGAGCACAATTTAAAAAATATTGATGTTGAGATTCCCCGTAATAAGCTGGTAGTTATTACGGGTCTTTCAGGTTCGGGTAAATCTTCTCTTGCTTTTGATACACTTTACGCTGAAGGACAGCGCCGTTATGTAGAGTCTTTGTCTAACTATGCCCGTCAGTTTTTAGAACAGATGTCCAAACCTAAAATAGACCATATTGAGGGTCTTTCGCCTGCCATATCCATTGAACAAAGGAAAGCTTCCAGTAATCCCCGCTCAACTGTAGCGACTCTCACGGAAATTTATGATTATTTCCGCCTTCTCTTTGCTCACATTGGTCAGCCTTACTGTTACAGGTGTGGAAGGAAAATTATTTCTCAGAGTATAGAGGATATTAGCAGGCAAATTATGAAGTTTCCTCCGGAATCAGCTATTCAGATTCTTGCTCCTTTGATAAGAGGCAGAAAGGGAGAATACAGAGAGCTTTTTGAAGAGCTAAGGAAAGAAGGGTATGTCAGAGTGATGGTAGATGGTGAGATAAATTCGCTTGATGAGGATATATTTCTGGACAAAAATAAAAAGCACCGCATAGAAGTCGTGGTAGATAGGTTAAAGATTAAGCAAGGAATTGAATCAAGACTTGCTGATTCACTGGAGCTTGCCAGCAGTCGGGGTAATGGGTTAGTTCTGGTAATAGTGAAACAAAATGGAGAAAAAAAAGAATTTCTCTTTTCTCGCCAGTTTGCCTGTCCTGACTGTGAAATAAGCTATGAAGAAATTTCACCCCGCATGTTCTCCTTTAACTCTCCCTACGGAGCCTGTAGCGTGTGTAATGGCCTTGGAACCCAGCAGAGTATTGACCCAGAATTGGTTGTTCCTGATAAGGAGAAATCTATAAGAGGAGGGGCTATCATTCCCTGGGAGGAGGGAGTAGGGTTTTATCGCTGGGCAAGGACTGCCTCCCGTTATTATTTTCGACAGCTTGCCTCACTATCCAATCATTACAAATTTTCTCTTGATACCTCTTTTAAGGACCTTCCACCTTCCATTCAGCAGATTATCCTTTACGGGTCAAATTCTGAAGAAATTGAGTTTACCGAGCACAGGGGTGGCGATTATTACACCTATACGGCTTCTTTTGAGGGAGTTATTCCCAATCTTGAAAGAAGATACAAAGAAAGCGACTCTGATTATGTAAAAGAAGAAATTCAAAAATATATAAGAGAGACACCCTGCTTTGCATGTGAGGGTGCACGCCTGCGTCCGGAGAGCTTATCAGTTAAAATCAGGGAGAAGAATATCTACGATGTGGTGAAGATGAGTATCAACGAGTGTAAAGAGTTTTTCTCCTCCCTTCAGCTTACATCAAGGGAAAAACTAATTGCGGGTGAGGTTTTAAAAGAGATAAGAAAGCGCTTAGGATTTATGATAAGTGTAGGGTTGGATTATTTAACCCTGGAGAGGCGAATAGGAACTTTATCCGGTGGAGAAGCAGAGCGTATACGCCTTGCCACTCAAATTGGTTCCGGGCTTGTGGGGGTAATTTATATTCTGGATGAACCAAGTATAGGACTGCATCAAAGGGATATTCACCGCTTGCTGGCAACACTAAAACACCTCAGAGATTTAGGGAATACTGTAATTGTTGTAGAGCATGATAGAAGCACCATAGAATCTGCGGACCATATAATTGACCTTGGCCCGGGTGCAGGGGAGCACGGAGGTGAAATAGTTGCCCAGGGGACGGTTAAACAGATAAAAAG
This sequence comes from Candidatus Aerophobota bacterium, assembly GCA_014859225.1. Classification (GTDB taxonomy): domain Bacteria; phylum Aerophobota; class Aerophobia; order Aerophobales; family B3-G15; genus Kmv34. Next base: position 2,822 of record JACUUP010000074.1, on the reverse strand, counting down.
TTGTCCTGACAGTTTAACGGGAAAGTATCTCAAGGGAGAGTTGAAGATACCTGTTCCTTCCTCACGTCGCTGTGCTACAAATTCCCGTTATATAAAACTCATAGGAGCCAGAGAGCATAACCTTAAAAATATAAGTGTGGAGATTCCCATAGGAACTTTTACCTGTATTACAGGGGTCTCTGGTTCAGGTAAAAGTACTCTGGTTGAGGATATTTTATACAGGGCACTTGCCCGGCATTTTTACAAAAGTAAAGCTAAACCAGGGCAATATGAGAAGATAGAAGGTCTTGAATACATAGATAAAGTAGTTGTTATTGACCAGTCCCCCATTGGCAGAACCCCTCGTTCAAATCCTGCCACCTATACGGGTCTTTTCACCCCCATTCGCCAGATTTTTTCTGAAGTGGAAGAGGCAAGGATGAGAGGATACGTTCAGGGAAGGTTTAGCTTCAATGTTCGCAAGGGAAGATGCCACCAGTGCAGGGGTGAGGGAATGATTAAGATTGAGATGCAATTTCTCCCCGATGTTTACGTTCCCTGTGATGTTTGTAAGGGAAAAAGGTATAACCGCGAGACTCTTCAGATTACCTACAAGGGGAAAAACATTGCTGATGTTCTGGAGATGACTGTTGAGGAAGCGCTCAAGTTTTTCCACAACATCCCTCAGATAAAAAGAAAATTGAAAACTCTTTATGACGTGGGTCTTGGATATATCAAGCTGGGTCAGTCTGCTACAACTTTATCAGGAGGTGAAGCTCAGAGAGTTAAACTTGCCCGGGAACTTTCTAAAGTAGGAACGGGTAAAACTTTATATATTCTGGATGAGCCTACAACAGGTCTTCATTTTGCCGATATTGAGAAACTCCTATGTGTTTTAAACCGATTGGTGGACAAAGGAAATACAGTTTTGGTAATAGAGCATAATCCCGATGTTATTAAAGTGGCTGATTACATAATTGACCTTGGACCGGAAGGAGGAGATGAAGGGGGAGATGTAGTTGCCTTTGGTCCTCCTGAAGTGGTGGCAAAAAATTCTCTAAGTTACACAGGTATAATTTTAAGAGAATTCTTAAGAGAAGACTAAACTATGCGCCAGGGATGAGTGTAGATATTCATTCTCTCTTTGCGCAAAAAACCCACCAGGGTTACATTTAACGTATCAGCTAAATGGATACCAAGATTGGTGGGAGCAGAGGGCGAGATAACTACGGGAATAAGTGCTCTGAAAGCTTTAACCAAGATTTCCCAGGACACTCTCCCACTGAGAAAAAGGGCTTTATCCTTTGTTTTAATTTTCTTCAGGATACACTCACCTATAACCTTATCAACCGCATTGTGTCTGCCAATATCCTCTGCAAAAACTTCAATTTTTTCCCTATCAAAAAGACCTGAGCTGTGATTTCCTCCCGTTATCTTAAAAAGATTTGATTTTTCCTCAAAATCTTTCATGGCTTCAAAAAGAGTATCTTTTTTCATCGTGAAGGGGGAATTTATCTTTCCGAGATTTTGCCAGTATTCTGGGAGGTAAGAAGAGCAGGCTCCACAGGAGGAGAGGAACAAATTTTTTGAAGGGATGGCACTTCTAAGTTTTTCCTGAGAGCCATCCAGCTGTATCTGAATAAAATTTCTTTCGGGATGAAAGTAAATATCTTTTATCGTTTCAGCGTTCTGTAGTATTCCCTGAGTAAAAAGAAATCCCACCGCAAGATAATCTACTTTGCAAGGGGTGCAAAGCAAGGTTCCCACCTCCTGACTGCCAATAAAGATAGTGAGGGGGGTCTCCCTTATAACTTTATCTTCAAGTTTTACTCTTTTTTTCCCTGTTAACCGGGTAATCTCTACCTTTTCTACAGAGCGCCGGTTCATTTTATCTTTAACACTTCATTCATACTGCCGGTTCTGTATCCCTCAAGGTCAACTGTTATGTAAGTGTAGCCTAATTTTTTAAATTCTCTCAAAATTCTTTGCCTGATTTTGCTTTCAAAAAATTTCGGCATATCTTCTGGCAAAGTTTCAATTCTAACTGTATCATTGTAGTGTCTAACTCTCACCTGCAAGATTCCCAGGTTTTTTAAAAAATCTTCCGCCTTAGATACGCGGGCAAGGTCTTCTTTATTAATCTTTGTTCCATAGGGAAAACGGGAGGAAAGACAGGCAAAGGAAGGTTTGTTCCATGTAACAAGTCCTGATTTTTTTGATAAGGTGCGTATCTCCTTCTTGGTAAGTTTAGCTTCCTGAAGGGGTGAGCGTATCCCGAGCTCTTTTGCCGCTCGCATCCCTGGCCTTAAATCTTTTACATCATCTGCATTTGAGCCATCAATTACTTGCTCAATATTATTTTCCTTTGCCAGTTTTTTTAACTTAGAAAAAAGTTCATTTTTACAAAAATAGCATCTTTCAGGAGAATTACTGGCGAACTGCGGGTTTTCAAGCTCCCCTGTTTCAATAAGTATATGTTTTACCCTGAGCATTTTTGCTATTTTTTTTGCTTCCTCAAGCTCTCTTGCTGGATAGGTTAAAGATACAGCAGTTACCGCTAAAACATTTTCCTTTAAGGTGTCTTTTGCCACTTGTAAGAGAAAGCTGCTATCTACCCCGCCTGAGTATGCAACTACAACGCTTTTCATCTGCCGTAGGATATCTTTAAGTTTTCTTAATTTCTCTTCCATTTGTTCCCACCCTGGTGGCATTTTTCAAGCTCATTATAGGAAACTGCTCCTTTAAGTCAACGAGGGGCATCAAGTCATCTAAAATAGTATCTTTACTGTCATTCCTGTAGTATCTTTACTGTCATTCCTGTGGTATCCTTGTTGTCATTCCTG
>JACUUP010000254.1 GCA_014859225.1 Candidatus Aerophobota bacterium | reverse complement strand
TAGGTTTTTAACGGGTATCTCTGAGCGCATGGATGAGCAAAGAGAGTTTTTGCTCATAAGTCAGCTCTCAGGTGAGGTGGTGGAGTTTTTAGAGTTTGCTGACATGATCAGGAGGCACCATCAGCTTAGCCTAATCCAGCCAACCGAGCCCTGGAGAGAGGCTAAAGGTCTGGAGCAGGCTTACCGCTGGTATGAGAGGGTGAAAAGGATGGAAGAGATTCTTACGAGGCACAGTGTGCGACTCATCAGGTAGGAATCAGGTCTACACATTTTACATTAAGTCTATCTTGTATAGGTTTGATAATAGTTTACAGTTTGTGTTTTTTCAGGTATACTTGAAGAAGGTATTCCTGATTTATTGGTGCCAGAATGAGAATAGATGCACAGATAAAGGGTTTTGTGTGAATAAGTTTAAAAAAGTTGGCAGTGCACTGGTTGGATTTGGAGCTATAGTAGCCGGATTTTCTTATTTTGTAATATTGAGTATTCCTTTAACTGCGCTTGGATTTGCCTTCTGCATTTTGGGTTGTGTGGTGCTTATTTTCCCTGAATATCTTGTTCCTCATCAGGTGGTGAAGGGAATGATTTCAGGAGCGGTGGCTAATATTGAAGCGGTGCTGGAGGAGTTTTCCGCTACCTATAAAGCGATTTATCTTCCCCCGGATGAAGGGAAAGTCTATGCTTTTTGCCCCTTATCAGGAAATCCTGCCCATCCTGCAGTTGAGAAGATAGTTCGTGCACGAAAGAGGATAATCTGTGAAGTAGATGGTCACCCCGGTATCTTTATCTATCCTCCGGGAGCAGATGTCATGGCAGTTTCTGGTGTTATAGAAGAAGAAAGTGAAGCTGAAAAACTGGGAGAAGGGAAAGACGTTTCTTTAAAAACTTTTTTACCCGGGTTGGAAAATGCTATAGGCTACCTATTGGTTGATTTTGCTGAGCTTGCCTCAAAGGTTGAGGTTAGCTTTGAGGAAAACAGGGTATTTTTGCGGGCAAAAAATATTAAACTGCATGTAGATGCTCCAAGGTTTATTAAGGTACTGGGCTCACCTCCGGTAAGTTTAGCGTGCTGCTGTGTGGCAAAGCTAACGAAAAGGTGGGTAAAAGTGGTAGATGAGGTTGAGGAAGGAAAGTGGCTTCGGGCACACATAGAGGTAGGGGAAGGTGGATAGGCACATTCTTTTTATAATTTTTCTGGCGGCTTTTTTATTTTTCACTGTGGCTATTTTTGCCGCAGCAGGGGAGAGAAGATTAGATGTTTATATTTCAGTTTTTACCATAGAATATTTAGCCCTGGTAGAGATACT
>JACUUP010000073.1 GCA_014859225.1 Candidatus Aerophobota bacterium | reverse complement strand
ATGTTATAGCTGACCTTATCGTTAGCTTTCCTACCATTCAGTTCAGTTTTCACAGGGGAAGAAAAATGGCTAATGAGTGGGTCTACCGCTGGTTCAAGAGAATCAATAAAGATACAACCAGAGGGTCATCTTGACATTTAAGCTTTTAATACTGGTAAATGGTTTGAAAAAAAGTGATAGAAACCTTCGTAACTTTGACACGAAAGACATTTAACAGTATACTAATGACATAATGGAATGACCGTGGAAAAGATAATCAAAAGGTGACATGAGAGCCAAGATCATGAGCGTAAAGCTCCCTGAATTTTTTAAACCGCTATTTTGGTCATATAAATTCTCCTGTCTTGACCCTGAGAAAGATAAAAGAATAGTTATTGTCAACACTATCAATTATGGAGACTGGAAGCACTGGGTGTGGATATGTAAATTCTACGGCAAAGAGGAGGTAAAAAAAATTATTGAAGAAACACCTCAAACAGAATTTAGGCCTCCTGCTTTGAAACTTATTTCTCTTTTACTTGGGATTACAAAACTAAACTATGTATCAAGAAGCGATTACATCAGAAGCAAAAAGGATACTTGATAAGCTCAGATGTTTCCCCGAGTTTTACTTAGCAGGTGGGACAGCTCTAGCTTTGCAATTAGGTCACCGAATTTCAGTTGATTTTGATTTTTTCTGGAAAAAAAATATTCCCCGCAATTTACTTTCTGAGGCAGAAAAAGTTTTTAAACATCTGAAAATTGAAGCAGTGGTTAATGATTCACAGCAGTTAACCGTAGCCATACAGGGAATAAATCTTACTTTCTGTAGGTATCCCTTTCCGGTAATTTCAAATTGTATTGAATATCAGGGAATTCAAATCCTGCCTTCCCGGGAAATTGCTGCCATGAAAGCTTATGTTTTAGGAAGAAGAGCTACTTTGAAAGACTATGTTGATTTATACTTTGTTTTAAAGGGAAAAATTGATACTCTGCCTGGCATTATAGCTCTCTGTGAGCAAAAATATGGTAAAGAATTTAACACCAGATTGTTCCTGGAGCAGCTCGTTTACTTGGAAGATGTTGAGAGGGTTGAAGTCCAATTTTTACAAGAAAAAGTTAGTATCCAGAAGTTAGAAACGTTTTTCCAGGAAGAGGTTCAGAAGATAAACATTTGAAGGGGAGAGAATATCCCCGCAAACAAAAATAAATCTGTCCCCTTTTCTTAGAGAGCTTTAGTTAGCTTTTGAATTTGCTCTTTTGCATCACCGAGTCTGAGCGTGACCGTATCCATGCCGTAGAGCGAATTCTCAACACCAGCATAGCCGGGTTTTTCGTCCAGGTTGAATATGATGACTCGTTTCGCCTCTGCAACTGTGAGTATAGGCATGCCGTAAATCGGTGTTCCCTCGGCGGTTGCTGCTGCTGGATTCACGACGTCGTTCGCACCAACGACAAGGACGACATCAGTGTTCTTGAACAGCTTATTCGCATCATCCATTTCCAGAAGTCTATCGTAAGGTATATCTGCTTCCGCAAGCAGCACGTTCATATGCCCTGGCATTCGACCAGCAACAGGATGAATGGCAAATTGCACATCCTTTTCCATTGCGAGGAGCGCGTCATATAGAGCTTTGACCGCGTGCTGCGCCTGTGACAATGCCATTCCGTAGCCAGGAACAATGATGATGCATGCAGATTTTCTCAGTAGATCCACATCGCTTTCTCCAGTTTTTTCAGGCATCCTGGCAGAGGTAGACGCTGGTGTCAGATATTCTTGTCTCTTTTTTCCGGATGCTACCGTCGTTCTTCCCATCACAACATTGTACAGCGTTCTGTTCATGGCGCGGCACATGATTTGCGTAAGGATGAACCCTCCCGCACCGACAACAGCACCGACAGCGATAAGAATTGGATTGCGTACGGTAAATCCGGCAACTGATGCTGCAAGCCCGGATAGCGAGTTCAAGAGTGAAATGGTTACCGGCATGTCTGCTCCACCGATGCGAATCGTAAAGATGATGCCGAACGTGAGTGCTACCGCAATGAGCAGGATTGACACGTAGGGATGGTGTGAAGTTAGAGTCAAGAAAGTAAGTATAGCCCCCATGAGTATGACAAGTAAATATCCGATGGCGTTATGGCCAGTGAACACGATGGGTTTTTGCGAGATTTTGTGCTCGAGTTTCGCCGCAGCAATCATACTGCCACTGAACGTCACAGATCCAATGATGATAGCAAGCCCAGCGGTTACTACAGTGGTGTATGTACCGTCATGAGTATACCCGAGAACGGCAAATGCTGTCAGAGTAGAGGCTCCACCGCCAAGACCGTTGAGAAGAGCCACGAGCTGCGGCATCCGTATGATTGCTGTTTTGAGCGCCAGAATGAGACCAACTGCGCCGCCCGCTCCCATTGAAATCCAGAGGGTGCCTCTGCTAATAACCCCGTACTCCAGTATGGTCGCAGCCACAACAGAGAGTATGCACAAACCCCCGAGCAAATTACCCCTCGCCGCTGTCACTGGCGAATTCATGAGTTTGAGACTGTACAGGAATCCAACTATGAATACAGTGACAAGGATGTTGTATACCGAGAATGTCATGGCTGCCTCTTATTCGGTTTTTTCTTCTTGAACATTCTCAGCATGCGGTGAGTGACGAGAAAACCAGCGACGATGTTTACCGTAGCAAGAAAAACAGCCGCAGCTGCGAGGATTGAGCTTTCATGGACAATTGCCGTGCCCATGACAACGAGAGCTCCGACAACTGTAACCCCAGAGAGGGCGTTCATGCCAGACATGAGCGGCGTGTGGAGAAGACTCGGGATATTTCTGATAATCCTGTAGCCTGCCGCAAGCGTAACCACGAAAATGAGCGCCATAAACCACATAGTCGCAACTCCTTTTCCCTTAGAGATTCATAGCTTCGCGCGTGCCCGCGTGGACAATGTCGCCATTTCGGGTTAGTAGACACGACGCGACAACCTCATCGTTCATATCTATAACAATGGAGTTATCCTTCACGAGATTTGTCAGAAAATGGTATATGTTCCATGCGAGCATGCCGGTGGCACTCTTTGGAACCGTTCCAGGAATATTTTTGATACCGATGATTGTAACACCGTGCTTCACGCTCGTTTCTCCAGGTGTCGTGATTTCGCAGTTACCGCCCTGGTCGATAGCAATATCCACTACGACCGAACCTGGCTGCATGGATTTGATCATATCCTCGGTTATGATGAGGGGTGCAATCTTACCAGGAACGAGAGCCGAAAGTATAACAATATCAGCTTCTGATACTGCTTGTCGTAGAGCTTCACGCTCCCTGAGAAGCCATTTTTCAGGTAGTTTGCGTGCATATCCTCCTTCACCAACAGCAATTTCCTGCGGAATGTTCAGCTCAACGATTTTTGCCCCGAGACTTTTTGCCTGCTCGAGCGCTTCGCTACGAATATCGGAGGCAGACACAACCGCTCCAAGTCGTTTGGCAGTGGCAAGAGCCTGCAGGCCAACGACTCCTGTTCCGATGAAGAGCGCTCTGGCAGGTTGAATGACTCCGGCAGCTGTAGCGACCATGGGTATGAACTTGGGTAGCAATTCAGCTGCAAGCAGCATGCCCTTATAGCCGGCTACCGTACTCATGGAGGTAAGCCCATCCATCTGTTGGGCGCGGCTGATACGTGGTACCGAATCGAGGGTGAACGAGATAACCCCCTTAGAGGCTAACCTTTTCACCATATCATGGTTATGGAGTGAAGCAGGATGGAGGAAAGCAATCAAATACTGTTCGCTCCTCATCATGTCCACTTCGTGCTTGGAGATAATCGTGTTGAATTGGGGCTCCTTCACTTTAAGTATAACATGGCTCTCAGAATACAGTTTCTGAACGTCATACTCTATACGCGCACCGACCGACAGGTAATCCTCATCCAAAAGGTAGGAGCCCTCACCCGCGGCATGCTCAAGAACGACTTTCATCCCCTTCTGCACCATTTTTGCAACTGTCTCGGGAGTTGCAGCGATGCGGCGTTCGCCAGGCATTATCTCTTTCGGAATGCCCACTGTAAGGTTGTTCAGATTCATTCCACTATCCCTCCTTGCCAAAACGTATTGTCAAAAATTCTTTAACATTTTTGTTTTAAACCCTGCACAGAGCAAAAATATTCTCCTGAGTTTTTCAGGATAAAATAAAGGATAAACTGTTCTATCAATATAATGTAATTTTGCAAATCTCTCATCAACTAAGTCTGATTTCAATATTTGCGGAATTTCACCTGATAAGATTAAATTTAGAATATTATACATCAAATATCTATTCTATCAAGCAGATTATGTTGACAATTTTTGACCTGAAAAGCCTTGAGATACTGAATTAAAACAGAGCAATTGTCAATCAAATAGTATATACTTGATTAAAATCTTTTTTGTGGCAAAATAAAAATAAATGCAGCAACTTATCTTATTGATTGCAATTTTAGGTAGTTACTATTTAACCAGGAAAATTGGAAACTCACAAGAAACTCTTCTATTGGAAGGAAAAGTAACCCAAATCCAGTACCGGCTTGAAGGTAAATCTTACCGCAACTATGAAATCGCTCTTAAAAAAATAAATCTGTCCCCTTTTTCTTTTTCGCAAATTAAGTCTATCTGATTTTTTTCTCAAACTCCTCTATCTGAGATTTTCCCTGAAGTACACCGAATTCTATCCAGAACTGTTTCTCCTCATTAGCCTGGAGCATCTTGAGGGTTCCTCTTTGTCTTTCTTTTGCTCTCCCCTCCACCCTGCAGTTTGCCGGCTCCATTCCCACCACATATTCACCTTCTCCCATCATTTTCCATTCAACGAAATTAGGCAACTGGTCAATTCTGTAAAGCATATAAACGCCCAGTTCCTCTCCTGCAACAGTGTCGTTAATCAGCGCACACCTTACCATTCCTTCCTCATCTGCCCGCATTTTATGATAGTACACGGTTGATGCTGCATTGGAGGTGGGAGCGGGAAATTGGGCATACGCATCTTTTTCCTTTGCCGATATCTCATCAGCAGGTTCAACTTCCACACTGGGAGATAACAGGCGTGAGCCTTCCCTTACCACGGGAAAACCTATGTTAAAGTGATATAGAATCATCAGGGGAACCTGTTTTTGTCCTCTATTTTCCACCTTATCCTCTACCCAGAATCGAGACTCTCCCATCTTTGTCCATATTTTTCTCTGCAGTATTATATTTTCTCCAAATACAGCACTTTGACGCATCTTTCCCTCTATGGAAAGAATGTAATCCTCATCCTGCCATTTTTCATCTATCTTTACTCCCTCTGCAGGAATGTGAGAAATTCTGCCGTGAAGTCCGAGTTTTTCCCCCTCATCCTCACAGGGAAATCCCGCCTGGGTCAGTCCACAGGTAACCAGAAGACCTCCAGGAAAGCTTCTCAACCAGTTATTTTCTTCCGGTTCAAAAAAATGAGGATGAACATCTCCGGTAGAAGAGCGCCAGCACAGAGATTTTCCGTTATAAAAGGCGCGGGTTATATCCATTCCTCTCTCCAGCATAACCGTAAATTCAAATCCGCTTCCCGTCCAGACATCTACACAGCGAGCACCTCTTGCCCTTCCTTCTGTTAGCTCATAGGGTTTTACCCCGGCCACCTGGGATAAATCTCCTATCAATCTGACAAGCTCTCTTGGCGAATAGTGTTCGCCTGCTATTTTTACCATATCCTCCTCCTCCAAAATTTGGTTGTTAGTCTAAAATTTCTCCCATTATCTAATGCTTTTTTAAAACTACTTCATTGTACCAGAAAAATAAGAAGTTGCCAAGAATTCCCATTTACTTCTATGCGATTAATTGACATGGTAAGAAAAAAGAGTAATATAGCTTCTGATTACAAAAAATGATGGAAAAAAGGTAAAGTTTATGAAAAAAAAGAGATTAGTAGCACTGGTAGTTCTAACAGGGTTTTTTATCCTGGGAGGAATTCTTGGAGGAGAGTGCGAAGTTTCAACCAAAAGTTGGCAGGCGTTTGAATTTAGAGGGGATGAGCGTTTTGAATACAGGGTAAGCTGGGAAATGGGTGAAGAGGAAAAAGAGGCTATTTATATCCTTGATATTAGAAAAAGTGATGAGCGCACAGCAGAAGGTGAAGCAATTTTCGATGTGAGTTACACAACCAAAGGTAAATTAAGAAAAGAAGATTTAGGACCGGAGGCTGCATTTGGACTCTGGAGCATATATGGGGTTTCCCTGAATATACTTGTGCTCAATCCCGCCTACGGGTTCTTTTTTTCACAAGTAGATATGAAGGTGGGAGAAAAAATAAGTTTTTACGGAGCGGGGGCTGTGAAAATACCAGGAAAGGAAACTATTGCTGGACGAGATGGATTTGTCTGTCAATTTTTACAGACTGTAGATGAGAAGGAAGAATTGGTAGCCGAGTGGGTTATTGACCCGGGTATTGCTTTGCCCCTTAGAAGCAGGGTATTTGAGGAAGGTGAGCTGCTCAGCCAGATTGAGCTTATCCGCTATAATCGCTATTAAATTAGTATGGGGTATACTTTGACATATAATCTAACCTGATAAAATGGGAGGAGGTGATGAGAAATGGCAACTTATATTATTTTGGCTAACTATACGGCACAAGGCATCAAGAATATTAAGGAGAGTTCGCGTAGAGTTGAGGCTGCCAGGAAAACCTTCAAGGATATGGGGGTTGAGATGAAAAGTTTTTACTCGGCAATGGGTCGCTATGATACAGTCGTTATTGTTGAGGCACCTGATGATGAAACAATGGCTAAAGCACTTTTCGCCATTGGCTCACTCGGTAATATCCGAAGCGAAACCCTGCGTGTTTTCCCTGAGGATGAGTTCCGGAAAATTGTTGCTAAGATTCCCTGATGGATTTAGTGCAAGTGAACCTGTCAGAGAGGCAAACCTTTCAGGCTTCACGCACCTAAGTCAGATCCACCCCCCCCTTAATCCTCCCCCCTCAAGGGAGGATTAAGGGGAGAAGTCAAGTCCAGCGTTGGGGGTCTATGGAGAATCCCTGGATGATACGCTCAATTAAATGGAGGAGTGCATCTGGTATATCCAGTTCCAGTTTTTGAGCCGTTTCAAGGTTCACCATAGATATTTCCTGGTGTCCAGTGACAACAGGTATATCCTGTGCTTTTTTGCCTGCAAGGATTTCCAGCACCATCTTTCCTGCTTCCCGGCCCTGCTCTTCCGCACTTTCGGCAACTGCGCAGAGAATACCTTCCTCAACTCCCCAGTCAAAGAAGCAAACCGATGGTTTTTTTAAGTTTCTTACCGTTAAAAAAGATGAAACTAAAGCTTTTAATTTTTGCTTCATAATTTTTTCTCCTCAACCAATCTTGATTTTGGTTTTATTTTAATTCTTTTTAAAAAACGAGTCAATTAACTTTACTTTTTTGGCAAAAATGTGGTATAATTATACTTATATCGGAAGAACTTAAGTATATACTGCAACCATAATAATAAGAGTATTGAAAATTTGGGTTGAAAAAGATAAGTTTTCT
>JACUUP010000253.1 GCA_014859225.1 Candidatus Aerophobota bacterium | reverse complement strand
TGAAGATGTCAGGATAAATAAGGTGCTCTTATCTCGTCCTATCTGGACGACTAAACTACCTACTTTTCCGATTAAGTAGGTTAACAGTAGAGAAATATTGGATATCTTTTAGGAAAGCTTACCTATTACGAAAAATAAATGCTTTTGAAGGTAGAGTTTTTTCTACACAACAGGAGAAAGAAAGAGAAAAACAATCACTAAAAAAGAAACTAATCCAGGTACAAGTAAATATTTCTAATGAAATGGCTAAACAAGCAGCGACGATTCGAATGGGCACGCTCTAAACGAGGTAGATCTGATTAGTCGGACAGTGTTTTGCCGTGGTCGAGCACAGTGAGCATCAAATTTGAATCTGATTGGCATAGCTATACTCTCTATGCTCTCGCTGAAGGGGAAAATAATAAAGGTAACCGTCTTTGTGTCTTACCTTTCCAATGGGAGAAGGAGTGAATTGAGAGTACCATCTTTTTGAAAGGGAAAAAATAACTGAGAAAACTTTTGGTCTTTATGATATTGCTGGTGATGCTCGTTGGCACATATAAAGTTGCTTTAGCGAGAGAAAACCTGGAAGCACCTGTAGATGCTTCATGCGAAAGGCAAATGGTTGTTACGATGGTCAAAAGCATTGCCCGGGGATTGGCAGAAATTCTAAGATTTATGCCAGAAGAAAAAGAGCGCATTCAAACTATCAGGAGATTTATTGCCCCTATTCGCTTCTATGCGGATGAATCAGGTTATTTTTATGTATACGACCTTGAGTGTGTGAATATTGCTCATGCGACGCAACCTGACCTTCAGGGTAAAAATCTTTACGACTACCAGGATGGACAGGGAAAATATGTTATTCGCAAGCTGGCAAAAAAAGCAAAAACTGGAGGTGGGTTTGTAGAGTTTTGCTGGGAAAATCCAAATACAAAAGAGGAAGAGAGAAAAATTGGGTACGTGGAAATGATTCCGGGCACCAATTACTTCATCGGCAGCGGTCTTTATCCGGGCAGGCACTCTGCGTTATTTCCCGTGCAGGGTTGCACCTGCAAAGAAACACAGCAGCTCATTCAATTCGTTGATGCCGCCACGCAGGCTTGCCTTTCATAGAAAATGAAACATGCGTTTCCATGCATTGGAGAAGATATTTATTGATAACTATGCTCTGCAGGAATTGGTAACTGGAAGACTTTCTGGGGCAGGTGCTACAATCAGTAACGCCGCACTCGAATCTTTGTCTCATCAAGAACGACTATAAAAGACTCACTTTCAAGGTTCTCTGAATGGATGTTTTCGTCAGCGAGGATCCTTAACACGAGCTACCCCACCTC
>JACUUP010000252.1 GCA_014859225.1 Candidatus Aerophobota bacterium | reverse complement strand
CACATCAGGAAGGAAAGAAGAGCTTTGTTCTGTGGTTTACCGGTTTATCTCAGGCAGGAAAAACAACCCTGGCTAACGAGGTTTACCAGATTTTGAAAAGCAAAAACCTCAAGCTGGAAAGACTGGACGGGGATATTGTCAGAAAATCTTTATCCTCTGACCTTGGTTTTTCCAAAGAAGATAGAGATGAGAATATAAGACGAGTGATGTATGTGGCTAAATTTTTAAGCAGCAACGGGACAGGGGTTATCTGTTCATTTATTTCCCCTTACCGCAACATAAGAAAGATGGTAAGAGACCAGGTAACAAATTTCATAGAGGTTTTCTGCAGTTGTCCGCTTGAGGTATGCGAGAAAAGAGATAAGAAGGGTCTTTACCAGAGAGCTCGCAAGGGGGAAATTAAAAACTTCACGGGAATTTCTGACCCTTACGAGTCTCCGGATACTCCCGAGATAGAAGTGAACACCGACAGGGAAACTATCCAGGAAAGTGTAGATAAGGTAATAGAGTATCTTACAAAAAGAGGTTTCATTCACTGAGCCACTATGAATCAGAAAAGATTCCAAGCCTATCCCCATTCATCCGAGCCAAAACGAAAAGGGTTGGAAAAGCTTTCCATTATTTGGAATGGAAGAGAAGAAAAGAGGAGAAAAATTCATCTACAACCGCAAACAGGTAAAAAATCTCTATGGTATCCTGGCAAGCAATGGAGTTTTGCACCATAAGATACTTAAAAGCCTCAATGGGACAAAAAAATGAGAAGCGAGAGATGGGAACTACAAGGTGGGAGGTTAACTATTATCAAAGAAAAACAGGCGGGGAGATAGATTTTGTTTTGAACAAAGAAAAGGCATGCGAGGTCAAAATCAACCCTCAGCCATCAGATATAAAAAAGTTACAAGAAATTTCTGCGAACCTTCATTTAAAAGAGTATAAAATAGTCGGCAAAATATACTTCCCCTCACACAGAAGAACTGATGTATGGATTTATGCTGTAACAGGCTATGAGTTTAGCTTTATTGCCATTTATTGCCAGAAGATATTTTTTAGGTTATCTTTGGGTTATCTTTGCGCAGCCTTTACAATCATCTTGTTTTTATCTATTATACTTACAAAGAATCTGGATGAAGAGGATGTGATGATATTAAGGGTAACCCAGGAAAAATGTGCCCGTTGTAGCTTTGAAGTGAGCAGAATTTTATCCTGGGAAGACACGTTTCTAAAATTGTGAAAGAAAAAAGGGTTCCTTGAGGGGGGGGTGAAAAAGAAGATGAGTGAGGTTAAATATTTGGACAAAGATGAGCTTACCCAGAGAGG
>JACUUP010000072.1 GCA_014859225.1 Candidatus Aerophobota bacterium | reverse complement strand
AAAAAAGGAAAAAGGGGAAGGGGCTAAGACAGTACTTTATCCTGTAGATTGAGCTAAGTCGGATAAAAAAATTTAATCTGTAAAAGTTATGAGAGCCGTGGTCAAAAAGAGGCAGGGATTTGGAATAGATATTTTAGAGGTAGAAAAGCCTTCAATCCAACCTGACGAGGTTTTAATAAGAGTTTCTTTTGCTGGTATCTGTGGAAGCGATCTTCATATTTATGAGTGGTCAGAAGGTTACGAGTGGCTGAAATTTCCCTTAATACCGGGTCATGAGTTTTCTGGCGAAGTAGTAACTACTGGCAATCAGGTTGGCTCTGTGCAAGTTGGCGACCGAGTAACAGTAAGTCCGCATGTATACTGCGGAAGGTGCTACTACTGCAGGGGTGGAAAACCAAATCTTTGCCGGGAAGGAGCACTCAGGATTGGATTTATTCGTCCCGGGGCCTTTGCAGATTTTGTTGCGGTTCCCGAGAGCTCTGTTTTTGTTTTACCCGAAAATTGTCCTCTGGATGTTGCGGCTTTAACTGAACCCTTTTGCGTAGCACTCTACGCACTGGAAACAGCCGGCAGCTCTCTTGGTAACAGTGTTCTTATTGTGGGTCCTGGTCCTATAGGGCTTATATTGGTAAAAACTCTAAAATACATGGGCATATCTTCTCTATTAATTGCTGGTCTGACCGACGATAATCACCGATTGATGCTTGCCCAAAGCTTAGGAGCTGATGAAACAATTAGAGTGGATAAAGAGAATCTCTTAGAAGTGGTAAAAAATGTGACACAGGGTATGGGGGTAGATACAGTATTTGAGGTAAGTGGCTCTATAGAAGGATTAACTCAGGCCATGGAGTCGGTTAAAAAAGGTGGAAAAATTTTCATGATTGGTCTTTTTCAAAACCCTACAAAGTTTTTTTTTACTCCCTTAGTGCGAAGAGAAATTATGTTACAAGGTGTGTTTAACTATACGTCTGAAACCTGGAGAAAGGCTATTTCACTGTTTACGACAAAAAAAATCGATCTTAGTTCACTAATTACGCATAAAATCCCTCTTGGTAAAATAGAAGAAGGCTTTCAACTGTTGAAGCAAAAAGAGGCTGTCAAAGTTCTTGTGATACCGTGAAAGCAAATATGTACGTACATTGTCAGCACCTTTTTAAGGACAGAAGAGAGAAGTACGATTATCTTTACTATGGATTAAAGCCATGCAGTACAAGAAAACTTCAAACGATGAGGAGTAAATATATATATGGAAGAGCTTACCTGTTATTTGCCGATAAAGGTGGTATTTGGGAATGGAAAATTAAGAGAGTTAGGGGATTATGTCAAAAATTATGGAGATAAAGCATTTTTAGCCATAGACCCTTACCTGGATAAAATTGGACTGGGTGATGAGGTTATTGCTCTCTTAAAGAAATTCTCAATTGAAACTATTAAATATACCGATATTGAACCCAATCCTGTTTGTTTTGGTGCAGATAAAGCAGCACAGATAGCTAAAAAAGAAGGCTCTCAGGTTGTCATCGGTATAGGAGGAGGAAGCACAATAGATTTTGCCAAAGGTGTCGCTATAATTGCAACTCATCCAGGTAAATGCTGGGATTATACGGAAAGAACAGACCAGGAAGTACTTCGCCCGACTGACAAAACTTTACCTATCATAGCTATTCCAACAACAGCCGGCACCGGCTCTGAAGTGACTCTTTATGCAGTATTTAACAATCCCCAGATTAAGGAAAAAAGCACTATATTCTCTGATAAAATTTTTCCTAAGGTTACTATAGTTGACCCGGAGTTAATGTACTCTATGCCTCCACGGCTAACTGCTTTAACTGGAATTGATGCCCTTTCCCATGCGATTGAATCTTATATTAACATTCATGCCAACTCTTATTCAAAGATGCTTGCTATTGAATCTATAAAGTTGGTAGCCGAGTATTTACCTGTTGCTGTTGCTAATGGTAAAAATAAAGAGGCGAGGGGAAAGATGGCATGGGCAAGCACTTTAGCAGGAATGGCTATTGCTCATGTTGGGACTGTGCTTCCTCACGCTCTCGGTCAGCCTGTAAGTGGTTTTTGCGGAGCAGCTCATGGGGGAAGTATAGCTTCCTGTCTGGCAAAGGTTCTGGAATTTAGTTTTACCGCTGATTTTAGTAGATTCGCAGAAGTTGCTGAAGCGATGGACCCTGCTGTTAAATGTTTACCTTTAAGAGAAAAAGCTGAAAAAAGCGCAAAGCTCGTGCAAAGACTTTTAAAAGATACAAATAGTGAAGTTACTTTTAGCGATTTTGGCCTGAGGGAGCAAGATATAGATAAAGTAACCAATATTGCTCTTACAGCTTACTTCATGGACATAGCCAACCACCCAAAACAGGTAACGAAAGAAGATATTCAAAGGCTTTACAGGGAATGTATGTCCTGATAACTGATGAGAGCGAAAAGAATTTAGTTAGTTTATATTAAGAATCTAAGATTGTTGAATTCCAAACCCTGAGTTTCATTTTATCTTCTGCTACTAAAACCAGAGCCACAGGGGGATGGTAAATAACTTTTTACCTTCCTTTTTTATTTCCTTAAATTCCTCAAAGTTGCCCACCACAAATATATTTGGAGTTTTAAAATATTCTGCAAAATAGTTTAAACTTCGCCATTTATTTTTTTCTATTCCGGGAGAGGTTGTAACTTCTATGATAGATGTGGTTTTATTTTTAAGCACAAAGTCAAGCTCATGTCCCTGATAATCTCTCAGGTAGGAAGTTTCAGGAGGCAAAGCGAGATTAAGTCCTTCTGACATTAGCTCGTTCAGCACCAGAGTTTCTACAGCAGTCCCCAATTTTTGGGCAGACTTCAGGGCTTCAATACTGGTCAGTCTAAGAGTATGATTTACAATCCCCTGGTCAAAAAAGTATAATTTGGGTGCTTTTGTCAAACGTGCTTTTAATCGCCTAAAGTAAGGTTTTATCTTATAGATAAGAAAACTGGATTGCATTATATCTATATATTTTCTAACAGTATCACGGCTCATACCAAGGTCATTTGCCATATTGTTAACATTCAGCATTCCTCCATTCTGGAACATAAGCGAGGAATAGACCTGTTGGAACTGGTCAACATTCCCTACCTGGCTTAAAGTTCGGATATCCTTTTCCAGGTAAACAGAAATATAATCCCTTAAGATGAACCAGCGCTCCTCTTCCTCTGGCTCAATGTAAACCGCTGGAAGGTAGCCAAAAAGGAGCATTCTTTCAGTAAAAGTATTAACGCTATCTTTTTGTTGCCAGATGCCTGATTGAAGCTCTTTCACTTTAGCAATAGAGAAATTGTCAGAAACTATATCTGCAACTATTCCTGAGGATAAAGATATAAATCCTGCATCTTTTAATACTTCTCCCAGGCTAAGACCGGTCATACGGTAAAGCCTGATTCTTCCTGCAAGAGTTTCAGACATTTTGCGTTGAATATCCATGCTGGATGAGCCACTTAAGAAAATCTTGGCTTTATCGGCAAATTCATCATAAATTATTTTAACCTGTTCGAAAATAGAAGGAGCTTTTTGAGCCTCATCAATGATTAAAAACAATTTATCTTTTAATCTAACAAGAGGTTTTCCTGTTTGTCTTTCTATTTCCCTTCTAAGCTCAAGCGGGTCGCGGGAAAAACGAGCTCTCACTGTTGCATCGTCCAGATTAAGGTAAATTACTGTTTTATAGCCTATTTTCTCAATTTCCCGAATTAACATCTTAAGTAAGGTAGTTTTACCCACCTGGCGAGGCCCTACCAGTATGCAGATGTATTTTTTATCAAGACCATCCAGCAGACTTTCCATAAGTTTTCGTTTGACTAATTTTGCCATCTTTCTACAAAATTATAAGAATATTGCATAGTGTCTTAGTCAATTTTAATGTAATTTTGACTAAAGTCAATCTTATTAAATAAAATTGGGAGGAGGGGAAAGTTTTTTAAGGGCAAGGGATGCCTTTTTTACATGCTGCTCGCCTTCTTTAACTGTAAAAAGGCTGTGCCCGGGCAGAAGGGCATCAATTTTAAGTGAGGCAACCTTATCAAAACTCTGGCGGTAATCATCAAGATTTGAGCCAGATAGGTTAAGGAGTCCAATTTTTCCCTCAAATAAAACTACATCTCCGGAAAAAAGCATTTTGCAACCTTCATCCTGGATGTAAAAACAAACAGAGTCTTTGCTGTGTCCTGGAGTGTGGAAGACTTTAAGTTTTAGTTTTCCCACGCATACCTCATCGCCATCTTTTATACTTACATCCACCTCAAATGGCTGGAAGGTATAGTTTGGGGAGTAAAGACCACTTTTTTTTGCAACTACAAGTCCCATCTTCTCCTCATCTCCCTGCTCAACTAACTTTACCCCTTCCTCATGTATATAAATTCTGCAGTGGGTTTTATCTTTAATTTTCTTGCAACCTCCTGAGTGGTCTGCATGATGATGAGTGAGAATTATTTTACCAATTTTCTCAGGGTTAAAACCATCCTCCTCTATATTGGATAGAACCTTATCAACACGTTCCCCTGCCCCTGTATCAATTAAAGCAAGCTCATCTTTTCCATCAACAAGGTATATATGGCAGTCAAAGGGATGTGATAAGCCAATTTGACCGCTTCCAACCAGGTAGACATTCTCCATAATTTTCATCATTTAGCTCCTTTAAAGATTGATATAGACAGGCGAGACGCCCGTCCTACCCCTTTACTGTCCTACCCTATTTATTTTCTCTTTGCATAGAGGGAGACTATTGCGATAATAATCAACCCCTGAGCCATAAGTCTTCCCGAGTGAGGTATGCCAAGCATGGTTAAAAGACTAAATAAGATAGTTATAACCAGTGCTCCTCCTACAGTTCCTATAACACCACCCCTCCCTCCAGCAAAAGTTGTTCCTCCCATTATAACTGCAGCAATAGAGTTAAGGTCATAACCCATCCCTACAGTTAAACTTCCTGTTCCAATATAGCCTGCAAGCAGGATGCCAGCAAGTGCCGAGCAAAAACCAGAGATGACATAGGCTATAATAATTACAAGGTCCACATTTACCCCGGAAAGGTAACTTGCCTGAGGACTACCTCCCGTTGCATAAGTGTATCTTCCAAAAATGCTGTAGCGAAGGACAATAAAGCTTGCAGCAATTGCTACTATCCAGACAACTGTTGCTGCAGGAAAAACACCTCCTATGCGTCCTGCTCCTACGAATCTTAGAGAGGCAGGGATTCTTCCCCGGGGGGAGCCTCCAGAGTAAAGAAGATATACCCCGGTAAGTACCGACATCATGCACAAAGTCATAACAAAGGGAGAAAGTTTCAACTTGGTAACACCTAAACCATTAATAAGTCCTATAAAAGCCCCCACTCCAAGGCAAAAGATTACCACGGGTATAACCATCTGTTCCCTGCCAAGAATCATCCCGGCAGTCATAATTTGAATTAAGGTAAGATTTGCCGCAACCGATAAGTCTATTCCCTGGGTCATAATAACGAGGGTTTGTCCGATTCCCACAATACCAAGAGCAGATGCCTGCCGGCTGACATTTAAAAGATGGGTGGGGCTAACCGAGGGAGGAGAAAGAATTGCTGATATTATCAAAAGAATAAATAAAGCAAAATAAACCCCTAACCTTTGAATTACATCTCCAACTTTTTTCCCTTCCAGGAAAGCTTCATATTTTACTTTCTCTCCGATTGATTTTAACTTTGTCATTTTTCCCTCAAAGAATATATGACTACTGCTGTTATTAAAATCAGCCCCTTTACTATGTACTGGTAAAAGGAGGATACATTTAACAAATTTAGCATGTTACTTAACATGGCGATGATTAATGCTCCAGCAAGAGTGCCTTCAACACCTCCCTGTCCTCCTGCGAAAGGTGTTCCACCAACTATTACTGCGGTGATTGAATCTAAGGGAAAAGCTGTTCCAACCAGAGGGTCTCCCGACCTTATCCTTCCTGTTAGAACCAGCCCGGCAACAGCAGCTATAAGACCACATATTGTGTAAGAAAAAATCTTGACCTTATCTATGTTAACTCCAGCAAGTCTCGCATTTTCCTCATTTCCTCCTGTTGCGTAGATATAATTTCCCAGCACAGTTTTTCTCAATATAATTATTGTCCCGATAAGTACCAATACCAGTAAGATTGCAGGAACAGGTACATGATAAAGGTTTCCCGTAACAGTTTCTGCGAAACTTCTGGGGACATATCCTCCAGGATAAGGCCTTATCTGCAGGGCTACTCCCTGTATTAATGCCATCATACCTAAAGTGGCAATCAGGGGTGATAGTTTGACTTTGCTGACAAGAATTCCATTTAAAGAGCCTATTCCAGCTCCCACACCCAGGCACAAAAGTACTGCTAAGAATATGGTTAAGGGGTCATTTCCCATTGAAGTGGCACAAAGAACCGTGGTTAAACTTATCACTGAGCCCACCGAAAGGTCAAGACCGCTAAGAAGAACAATAAAGGTTTGCCCCATACTTACAATCCCCAAAGATGCGGTCTGGTTAAGAATATTGGATATATTCTCGTAGCTGCGAAAAACGGGTGAAACAAGAGAAGGAATTATAAAAAGAACAGCTAATATCAGGTAAATTGTTACTACCGTTCTATGTTTTCCTCTTAAAAGTTTAAAAAGCACTTTTTATTTCCCCATGCTAAGAAGATGAACCACCGGCAGCTGCGGTCATAATTTCTTCCTCGCTTATTTTTTCTGATTGAATCTCTGCTACAATTTCTCCCTCAAACATTACAAGTACCCTATCGCTAATTCCCATTATTTCTATCATATCCGAGGAAACTATAAGGATACCTGTGCCCTTTTTAGCAAGCTCTCTTAAGCGATGGTAAATTTCTATTTTGGTTCCTACATCTATTCCTATGGTGGGCTCATCAAAAATAATTACCCTGGGAGCGCCAAGTAGCCATTTGGCAACAATTACCTTTTGTTGGTTACCGCCGCTTAAAAATTGTGCCTCCTTTTCTATAGATGGTGTTTTGACATCCAGAGCTTTAATTTGATTTATTACCGCCCTTTTTTCCTCTTTTTGCTTGACAAAGCCCCACGCCTTTCTTTTCTTTAGTGTGGGTAAGGCAATGTTTTCCCGAATTGACCTGCACAAAATAAGACCTTCTATTTTTCTATCATCGGATAAAAATCCAATGCCTGCTTTAATAGCATCCTCAGGATTTGCTATCCTGGTTTTTTTGCCATCAAGGTATATCTCACCCGCATCCACAGGTTCAATACCGAAAATAGAGCGCACCAGCTCCCTTTGTCCCTGACCCTGTAAGCCAGCCACTGTGACTATTTCTCCCTTTCCAAGAGTAAGGTTTATATTTTTCAAAACTCCTTTTTTGCTTAGTCCTTTAATGGAAAAAATGACGCTTTCTTTTATCCCGGGCTCCTTTTTTTGCGGGAAAATATTGGCAAATTCTCTTCCTACCATCATTTTAATCAGTTTTTCTTGATTTATTTCCTTCACATCTTTTGTGTCAACTATCTGTCCATCCTTGAGAACAGTTACATAATCT
>JACUUP010000071.1 GCA_014859225.1 Candidatus Aerophobota bacterium | reverse complement strand
GATCCAGTTTCCTGACCTGTCTGGTAGCTCGTGTATTAAACTTTACCTCGTAGCTCACTTACACGTCCTCGAAGCTTACAGTTTTTCCCTCATCATCCTCTCGGATAGCCTCTTCCTCCATTTTCTTTAAGGCTTTGCTCCAGCCAGGGTTAAGTTCAAAGAATAAAGCTTCTTTCTCATCTTCTGAGAGATGAGAAATAGCCTCTTTTAAATCTGCCAGGTCAACCTTGATGTTTATTTTGCTCATCTTACCCCCATCTTTTATTTAAGGAGAGAAAATCCTCATCCAGTTGCACCGCGTTCTCGCTCATTTACTATTCTCCTCCTTCCCACAAAATTTCCTCTATCTTCAGACTGGTAAAGGACTGACGATGACCGTATTTCCGATGATAATTCTTGCGGCGCTTGAATTTATATACAATGACTTTCTTATCTCTTGCCTGGTCAAGCACCTTCGCTTTTACTTTAACTTTTTCCAGGAAAGGAGTGCCAATTTCAAGCTCTCCTTCTTCTTTTTTAGCCATGAGGACTTTGTCAAAAAATAATTCCTCTCCAATCTCGGCAGATATTTTATCTACCTTTATATGATTTTCTGGCTGCACTCTGTATTGTTTACCCGCTATTTCAACCACTGCCATCATTTTATTTCCTCCCATATTTAACATTGCTAACTTTTCTATTTTTATGTTCCTATTTGCCAGGAAGATAAGTATCTTTTTTGCTGTTGTGTAAGCTCATCAATCTTAATACCCATACTGTAAAGCTTTAGTCTTGCAATTTCCCCGTCAATTTCTTCTGGCACCTCATAAACCTTATTCTGCAGATTTTTTCCCTCTTTTGTTAGATATTCACAACAAAGTGCTTGATTGGAAAAACTCATATCCATCACCATGGACGGATGTCCCTCTGCAGCTGAGAGATTAACTAATCTTCCCTGACATAAAACATTTATTTTTTTTCCATCTTTTAGTTTAAACTCTTCAATGTTTTCACGTGTTAGCTTCCTGTGAACAGCAATATCATTTAAATCCTCAAGGTCAATTTCTACATCAAAGTGTCCCGAGTTTGCAACTATTGCTCCATCTTTCATCAATAAAAAATGCTCTTTTCTAATTACGCTTCTATTTCCTGTGCTGGTTACAAATATATCTCCCTTCGGGCAAGCCTCCTTCAACTGCATTACCCAGAACCCATCCATTGTTGCTTCAAGTGCTCTGAGGGCATCAACTTCGCATACTATGACTTTTGCTCCCATGCCCCTTGCTCTCATAGAAATACCCCTTCCGCACCAGCCATACCCACAAACAACAAAAGTGCATCCTGATAGAAGATAATTTGTTGCCCTTAGTATTCCGTCAATGGTTGACTGACCTGTTCCGTAGCGGTTATCAAAAAGATACTTGGTGCTTGCATCATTAACCGCTATGATGGGGTATTTTAACCTGTTTTCCTCTGCTAAACTCCTGAGTCTTATAACTCCCGTGGTAGTCTCCTCTGTTCCTCCTAAGATGTTATCAGCAAAACTTAAGTTCTCTGAATGGATAGTAGAAACAAGGTCTGCCCCATCATCCATAGTTATATCTGGCTCAATTTCCAGTGCCTTCTTAATATGTTCATAGTAGCTGTCCCTGTCCTCTCCTCTAACGGCAAAAACTTCTATTTTGTAATCCTTAACCAAAGAGGCCGCTACCCCATCCTGGGTAGATAAGGGATTTGATGCACAAAGCCTGATTTTTGCTCCCGCTTCTTTCAGTGTCCAGGCTAAAACTGCAGTTTCAGAAGTTATATGAAGGCAGGCAGAAATCTTTACACCTTCAAGTGGCCTTTCCCGGGAAAATCTTTGCCTTATGGTATCAAGCACCTTCATATTGGACATCGCCCACTTTATCTTAGCCTCACCTTCAGAAAAAAGGTTTACATCTTTTATACTGTATTGCAAATCCTTCTCCTTTTACCCTTTAGTGTAATTAGTGTCTGGAATATGACTTTGTTATTATATCAGAGTATTGCTCGGGTGGCAAGATTTGCTACAGATTCCTGAAAATCAAAAGTTGCAAAATCATGCATTATGTAATATATTTATTGCCAAAAAAGGGGGAGGACAAATTGGGTAAAAAAGAATACAGCCTTTCTTACGGAAAAGGTAAGATAAGTTTTAAAATAGATGAAAAAAATGTGATAGCAACTCTTCTACCTGTAAGAGTTTCTTCTCCTGAAGATGAGACCTCTCTCATAGAAGATGCCCTTTTAAATCCAATTAAATCTTTGCCTTTACCTGATATAGTCTCTCCAGAAGATAGAATTGTTATAATAACAAGTGATGTGACAAGACCTACCCCTTCCTCTAAAATGCTTCCTCTACTACTTAAACAACTAAAATTAGCAGGGGTAAAGCAAAAAAATATAACCATAGTCTTTGCCCTGGGTATACATAGAAAACACACCACAGAGGAACAAAAAAATCTTGTTGGAGATAGAATATATGAGGACTATCGTTGTATAGACCATGAAAAAGAAAACTGCGTAGATTTAGGAAAAACAAAAACTGGAATACCCGTTGAAATATTTAAAGAAGTAGCCGCTGCAGATGTAAGGATATGCATGGGAAATATTGAACCGCATTATTTCGCAGGATATACAGGAGGCGCAAAGTCAATAATGCCGGGTGTATCTTCCAGACAATCAGTCTCATCAACTCATAAATTGATGCTATCAGCAGGCTCTGTTGCAGGAAAATTGGAAGGCAACCCCACGAGAGAGGCAATTGATGAGGTAGGAAAAAAAGTTGGAATTGACTTTATACTCAATGTTGTTCTAAGCCCTCAAAAAAAGATTATAGGAGCTTTCGCAGGAGATAAAACGACTGCCCATAGAAAAGGATGTGAGTTTGCCGATGCATGCTTTAAAGTTCCAATAAAAGAGAAGGTGGATGTGGTTATTGTGGGTTGCGGAGGATATCCCAAGGATATAAATGTATATCAAGCTCAAAAAGCACTGGATAACGCAAAGTATGCCGTAAAGGAGGGTGGAACCATAGTACTGGTAGCTGAGTGCAAAGAAGGGTTTGGAGATAACATTTTTGAGCAATGGATGCTTTCCTCTAATTCTTTTCGCCAGCCTGTGGAAAGGATACAAAAAGAATTTATCCTTGGTGCTCATAAAGCTGCGGCAATTGGAATGCTTTTAGAAAAGGCGAAAGTGATAATGGTATCTTCTCTTGCACCCTGGAAAGTGGAAAAGCTATTTTTTACCCCGGCAAAATCAGTTGATGAGGCTATAGCAATGACTTTACAAGAATATGGAGATGATGCAGGTTTTTACATTGTACCCTCCGGAGGGCTAATCCTGCCCAGCTTAAAATGAAACTTAGCTTGCATAAAAGCTTGAGAGTTGCCAAACTCTAAAATTGACAAAAGGGCTTATTTAAATAAAGTAGTATATAATAGATGCGGTAGTTTTTAATGCATTTTATCCAGGCAAAAGGGGGAAAAATATGAATAGCTACAGGTACAAAGTAGTGGTCACCGATTACAATTACCTGGATTTAGAAAAAGAAAAAAATATTTTAAAAGAAGTTGATGCAAAGCTTATTCCCGCCCAATGCAAAACAGAAGACGATGTTATAAAGATAGCAGCTGATGCCGATGCTCTACTTAACCAGTATGCTCCCCTTACAGAAAAAGTTTTTGCTAACTTAAAAAAATGTAAAGCGGTTGCCCGTTACGGAATTGGTGTAAATAACATAGATGTAGAGGCAGCAACCAGAAAAGGTATAATGGTGATTAATGTCCCCTCTTACTGTGAAGATGAGGTAGCAGAGCACGCATTAGCTTTAATTTTATCCTGTATCAGGAAAATTTTTCTCTACAATTTGCAGGCAAAAAAAGGTATCTGGGACTGGAAAGTTGGAAAGCCCATATTCAGCTTAAGCGAGCAAACACTTGGTCTTGTCGGCTTTGGTAAAATAGCTCAAAGGTTAGCAAAAAAAGCAAAATGTTTAGGCTTTAAAGTGATAGCCTTTGACCCTTATATAATGGAGGATGAATTTAATAAGGAAGAGGTTGAAAAAGTTGAGTTTGATGAGCTTATAAGAGGAGCTGATGTAATTTCCCTGCATACTCCTTTGACAGATGCCACCCAACACATCTTCAGCCACAAAGAATTTGACCAGATGAAATCATCCGCCTTTATCATTAATACGGCAAGAGGAGCTCTTATAGACGAGAAGGCTCTGTATAGCGCTCTTTTGAATAAAAAAATCCAGGGAGCAGCTGTGGATGTTTTAGAAAGTGAATTTCCCGATATGACGAATCCCCTATTTCAGCTGGATAATTTTATAGCAACCCCCCATACTGCCTGGTACTCAGAGACATCCCTTGCCAAACTACAAACAAAACCAGCACTTGATATAGCGAAAGTTTTAAAAGGTGAGATTCCTGAAGGACTGGTAAACACAGAACTTATCAAGAAAAAAGATACGAGGAGAATTACATGAGGTTAGAAAAGCTATTTTCTCCCATCAAGATTGGCAGATGCCTTATAAAAAACAGGATAGTTATGGCTCCCATGGTAGCCAATTTTGAGGCAGTTGATGGGAGTATCACCGAAGCACTAATTAATTACTTTGAAGCTCGAGCTAAAGGCGAAGTGGGCCTCATTATATCCCCTTTTACCATGGTAAATGAGGAACAAAGAATATGTACTCTGGCTATTTTCTCGGATAGATTTATTCCCTCCCTGAACAGGCTTTGCGAGAGAGTAAAAGTTTATGGAGCGAAATTTCTCCTGCAGATAGCCCACCCCGGGGGAAAAGGCATGAGGGATTTTACCGCTAAAAGACCCGTTGCCCCATCAAGCATCTTTAGCCCGATATATCCTGAGCTTCCCGAGGAGCTTTCCCGGGAGAAGATTGAGATATTAATAGAGGAATTTGTGCAGGCAGGAAGAAGAGCTAAGCAGGCAGGCTTTGATGGGGTTGAAGTTCATGCTGCCCATAGTTACCTCATTGGGCAGTTTATCTCCCCTCATACAAACAAAAGAGATGATGAGTATGGAGGAGATTTTGAAAGAAGAATGAGATTTGTCTCTGAAATTGTAAGGGGAATAAAGAGGCTATATGGTGAGGATTTTGTAGTTGGATTTAAATTCAGCGCCCATGAACACCTGAAAGAGGGAATTGACGATGAGCTTGCACAAAAAATTGCCAGGCATATGGAAAAAGAAAATGTTCACTACATACATGTTGCTGCAACCTCATCCACCATACCTGGATTTTTAGAATGTGATTTTCCATCAGTTCCCTCCATTTACTCTCCTGAAGGGGCTCTGGTTAAACTGGCAGAAAATGTTAAAAAAGTTGTGGATATCCCTGTAATGGCAACAGGGGGAATAACTGACCCTGAATATGCGGAGACTATCTTAAAAGAAAAAAAAGCTGACCTTGTTGCCCTGGGTAGAACTCTTATTGCTGATGCTGACTGGCCAGCTAAGGCTATGCGGGAAGATACTATACGATACTGTATAAAATGCAATACTTGCCATAAAAGATTATTCAACAAAAACCGCCTGACCTGCACCGTTAACCCGGCTGTCGGGGAAGAGCAAAGATTTGAGATGAGAAAAACATCATTTCCCAAAAAAGTTGTTATTTTAGGGGCAGGCCCTGCCGGGATGCAGGCAGCTTTAGTTGCATCACAAAGAGGTCACAGGGTAACCTTATACGAGGAAAAAGATAAGGTTGGAGGTAAGATGGTCTATGCCTCCATTCCAGCTTTTAAACCCGAGATAGGTAAACTTCTCACCTATTATGAAAAAAATCTTGAGAGAAGCACTGTAGAGCTTAAACTGGGGCAAAAAATTAAAGGATTGGATGAGCTATCTACTGATGAGCCTGATGTAGTTATTGTAGCAGTTGGAGCAGAGCCTCTTGTTCCAGATGTAGCGGGTAAAGACAGGAAAGGTGTGTTGACTGTTCTTGAGCTTTTTGAGAGGAACAACTTAGAAATTGGAGAAAACATTTTAATTGTAGGGGCAGGACTTATAGGATGTGAGACAGGCTGGTATTTAGCTTCCCGGGGAAAAGCGGTAAAAGTTATAGATATCTTAGACAGGGATGCTATATTGCAGGATGAGCATGATACAAATCGCTCCATGCTTATCAGGTGCATGCAAAAAGAAGGAGTAAAAATTCTTCCAGGAAGAGAAATAAAAGAAATAAGGGAAAAAGGGGCGCTTGTCCAAAAAGAAGATGGCGGGGAAGAGTTTATGTTAGCAGATAGTGTAGTTTTTGCTACGGGATTTAAACCTCAAGCTAATCTGAAAGATGTATTTTTTTCAAACTTGCCTCATACTGAAGTTTACTTTATAGGCGACTGTGTTGAGGCACGAAAGCTTTACGAGGCTATTCATGAAGGATATAATGTAGCCTGGAGAATTTAAATTGGAGAAAAATAGAAAAATGAAAATTTGCTCGGATAAAATCTTAAAGATTCCCCGCTCAGGCATAAGGGAGGTTTTTGATCTTCTTTTAGACTACCCGGATGCAATTAACCTTTGCATTGGTGAGCCAGATTTTACCACTCCTTCCTTTATAATAGAGGAAGCTTTTAAGGCAGCTAAAAGCGGTGCAACTCACTACACGGCTAATGCTGGATTTTTAGAGTTAAGGGAAAAAATAAGCGAGAAATATAAAAAAGAGCATGAGCTGCATTATGCTCCGGATAAACAAATTATTATTAGTCTGGGAGCCATGGAGGCTCTTTTCTTAGCTTTAATGAGCATCCTTAATGAAGGAGAGGAGGTTATACTTCCTGACCCATCCTGGCCTAACTATGAGGCACAGATTTTACTTGCAGGAGGAAAACCTGTTTTTGTTCCTACAAAAGAGGAGGAAGGTTGGATTTTGACCCCCCACAGGATAGCCCAACATTTAACTGCCAAGACAAAAGCAATTATTTTAAACTCCCCTGCCAATCCCACAGGATGTGTATATCATAAACCCCAGCTGGAGGAGATAACTAATATAACAAAAGATAAAGACCTGGTGATAATATCTGATGAGTGCTATGAGAAAATAATTTATGAGGGAAAACACGAAAGTATTGCTTGTTTAGATGGAATGCAATCTAAAACTATTGTTATAAATAGCTTTTCCAAAGCTTATGCAATGACTGGCTGGAGAGTGGGCTATGCTCTCGGGGATGAGGAGATTATAAAGCAAATGACAAAAATGCAGGAAGATGTGGCATCCTGCGCTTCTTCCGTATCTCAAAGAGCCGCTCTGAAAGCTCTTGCATCAGGAGATGGCGCAGTAGATAAGATGCTGGAGCAGTACCGCAGGCGACGCTCTGTCCTTTTAGGAGAGATTGAAAAAACACCCCTGACCTCATGCACTCCTCCCCAGGGAGCCTTTTACGCTTTTGTAAATATAAAGGGGTGGGGACAAAATTCCCGGGATGTTGCTTTAAGGTGGCTAAAAGAAGCAAAAGTTGCTACTGTGCCAGGCTCAGCATTTGGCAGAGAGGGGGAAGGTTATCTGCGCGTATCTTTTTCTACGGGTGAGGATAAAATAAAAGAAGCTTTTCATAGAATAAGAAACATTTTGTAATTAATGGGGAAAAACTGAGAAAAGTAGGAGGGAGGTGAAAAGCAGAAAAAAAGAAAAATAATAAAAAAACTAAAAGGGGAGGGAAAAAATGT
>JACUUP010000251.1 GCA_014859225.1 Candidatus Aerophobota bacterium | reverse complement strand
TAAATAAATCTATTTGTGGTAAGCAAAAACTCTCTTAAATGCAAAGGTGAGTATAAAACACAGTATTAATACTACCACAGCTATCGCACTTGCTTCCCCATAGTTAAATAGCTTGAAAGCAATCCTGTAAAGGAATACACCTAAAACTTCGGTTGCACTACCAGGCCCTCCTTCAGTTAAGATAAAAACTTTATCAAACTCCCGTATTAAATCAAAAGTGCGCAACAAGACGACAACCAGGGTAATGGGTCTGAGGAGAGGGAACGTGATGTAGACAAAGGTTTTCCAGGCAGATGCTCCGTCAATACGAGCTGCCTCGTAGGGCTCTTTGGGTAAAGACTCAAGGCCCGCGATAAGAGCCATCACTATAAAAGGTGTCCACTGCCACGTATCTGTGAGAATTATGGCAAGAAGGGCGTAACTCCTATTGGTTAGCCAACTTGGCTGGGGAAGGTTGAAGATACTCAACAAATAGTTCAATATTCCAAATTCCCCGCTGTAAATTAAGAGCTTAAAGATAAGTCCAGTAACAATGGGGGTAACCACGAGCGGAACAATCAGGAGAGTGCGGAAACCTTTTCTAAACTTAACTTTTTGTACCAAAAGCAGAGCAACTCCTAACCCCAAAAGCAGTTGGAGCGTGAGATTTGTTGCTACAAAAAGGAAGGTCCTCGTAAGGCTATTCCAGAATAAGGCATCGTTGAAAATAGTAATATAGTTACCGAATCCGATAAACCGTGGGGCAATTCGTCTAACCAAGCTATATCTATGAAAGGAAAGGTAGAGCATGTATAAAAATGGAAATATTGTTACAACAGTTATTACAACTTGCGCAGGGAGGATAAACGCAGGTCCTACAATTTTATTCATTGACTTTCTATAAAATCTCTTTGCGGTCAAATCAGCCATTTTATCTTCCTCATTTCTGTTAACTTCTTTGACAGGATGGGGCTTTTATGCAAAAAAGCCCCATCCTACTTGAACTTATTTACAATTAGTATCTACCGGATTCTCTAAATATCCTCTCCCAGTCGCTTTGAATCAGACGCAAAGCCGCCTCATTTGTAAGTTCTCCACTGAGAGCCTGGTGTAGACGCAAGGTAATTACCTCTGTCATTTCCGGCCACTCAGGTATTCTCGGACGAGCTTTGCTAACCTCTAAGGACCTCATCAGTCCCGGATACACCTTCTGAGCAAAAGGATCAGCAAGAATATCTTCATCCACAAACGTAGACTCGCGAATCGGGGCAAAGCCTTCTACCGCCAAGATCTTTTGTGTTTGTTTACTCAGTAGCCACTTTATAACTTCCCAGGCTGCCTCTTTCTTTCGAGAGTCTGCAGGTAT
>JACUUP010000250.1 GCA_014859225.1 Candidatus Aerophobota bacterium | reverse complement strand
ATGCAGTTGTTAATAATAAAGAGTTTTTAATGCCTACAGGGGATGCCATTAAAGCAGTGGGATTCATTGAAGCCTGCCAGAGGTCCATAGAAAAAGAAACTCCCATTAGATTGGGATAGTTGAGGATGAAGAATACGTATTTCAAAGGCATGGTAGATGAAAAAGAAGCTGCAAATCTTTTAGGGGATTTAATCAGTATAAATAGCGTTAACCCCCTGCAAGACACATCAGCCAGAGGAGAAAAGGAAATAGCCTTATATATAAGGGACTATCTAAAGAACATAGGTGTAAAATCTATCCTGCAACCAGTTTTAGATGAGCGCCCCAATGTAATTGGCATCCTGGATGGGAAAACCAGAGGAAAAAATTTTGTCCTGGAAGCACATATGGACACGGTTAAAGTGGATAATATGATGATAGAGCCGTTTTCACCCAGGATAGAGGAAGGCAAAATCTTTGGAAGGGGTGCCTGTGACGATAAGGGTTCTCTTGCCTCCATGCTTTTAGCGCTTAAGCTTTTAAAAAAAGAAAATGTTCCTCTAAAAGGAGATGTTTATCTTGCCGCGGTGGTAGATGAGGAAAATAAATACAGGGGAGTTTCCCATCTTTTAAATCAAAAATTTAAATTTGATGCCGGGATAGTGGGCGAGCCTACGAACCTTGATATTTTAATTGCTCACAGAGGTTGTTTAAGATGGAGAATAACTACAAAAGGAGTATCTGTCCACAGCTCTGAGCCTGAAAGAGGAAAAAATGCCATTTATTTCATGAACGATGTGATTTTTGCCATAAGAGAAAAATTAATTCCTCTTTGTCGGGAAAAATCGCATCCTCTTGTTGGCTCACCCAGCTTAAGTGTAAACATTATTCAGGGAGGAACTCAGGTAAATATCGTTCCGGATACATGCTTTATTGAAATAGATAGGAGAATGATACCGGGAGAAAAAGATGAGGATATTCTCCAGGAAGTGGATGCTCTGTTAGATGAGCTGCGAAAAGATGATGTTTCCCTGAAAGTGGAAAGAGAAGCTCCCTTTCTTACAAGCCCTCCCATGCAGATAAAAGAGGATGAAAAAATAGTTCAGGCTCTATTTGGGTCTGCAAAAGATATTGCAGAAACTCAGCCTAAAATCAGGGGAGGAAGATTTGATTCAGATGCAGGAAAATTTGTTGCCCGCAGAATTCCTACCCCGGTTTTTGGCCCCGGTGACATTGCTCAGGCTCATTCTGGAAATGAGTGGGTGAAGATAAAGGAAGTGGTCCAGGCCGCAGAAATAATTGCCCGGACAATTGTTACTTATCAGGTGGAAAGTTTCTTAGAGCAAAAATTCTAATAGGGAGGATGTATAATGTTAGGTT
>JACUUP010000070.1 GCA_014859225.1 Candidatus Aerophobota bacterium | reverse complement strand
TTGCCGGAGTGGCGGAATCGGTAGACGCAGTGGACTTAAAATCCACTGGGTAATTAATGCCCGTGCCGGTTCGAGTCCGGCCTCCGGCACCAGGTATTGACTTTTTTTAGAATTTATATAACAATGTAATGCGGAAAGATAGCGGGGTGGAGCAGTCAGGTAGCTCGTCGGGCTCATAACCCGGAGGTCGTCGGTTCGAATCCGACCCCCGCAACCAGTCTTTTTTTATGGCGGCGTAGCTCAGCTGGAAAGAGCACACGGCTCATACCCGTGGAGTCCGGGGTTCGAATCCCCGCGCCGCTACCAGCGCTCTTTAAAAATGAGGAAATATTATTTTTAAAAAAGCGACAGGAGGTAAAAAATGAAAAAGGTGAAAACCGGGGAGGAAGAGGTAGAGTTTTTAGAAGAGGCGGAGATAAATTCTCTTTTTGATGAATTATTACAGGCCGCGGGAAGAAGAGGAGTGCCAGAAAAGTTAATCAACAAAACAAAAAAGGTGGTGCTCAAGCAGACGAAAAAAATTGAAAAAGAAATTACTAAGGGGAAAGTTAAATCAGAGCCTATACGCAAGTTGCGTGAGGTAACGAAACGTATGCAAGATATAGTAAAGGATCCTCCCTCTTACAATAGAGAAGTTATTATGGAACTATTAAAAAAGTCGGTTTAAAAGCTATTACTCATTCTTTGTAGCGCTTTACGGTGAATCGTTGAATCTCCAGCTCTTCCGGAGATACGGTGAGGAGTCCTGCTTTTTGTTTAGCTATTTCAAGCTGCTCTTTTACCGTATCTACTCCTTTCAGGTCAGGAAGAAGCAGCCCTTTTTGCCAACCCCTGCTTACTATTACGCCGTACTTTTTAGGGTTAAGTTGCTCTAATGATGTGACAGGTTCTGGTTTGCTGAGTATATCTACAGAGATATGAATATCTTTTAGTTCCTCCTGGGTAACGGGAGAAAAACGCGGGTCTTTTGTGGCTGCGCTTATAGCATTATGGATTATTTCCTCAGCAACATTTTTTTTGGTGGGAAGAAATGTCCCGATGCATCCGCGCAACTTTCCTTTTTTATATAAAGAGACGAATGCTCCTGCTTTTATCTTGAATTTATCCGGAATATCTGGAGGTAAGTTAATTTTTCTCCCCTGCCTTAGATATTCCTCTAATGTTTTGCGCGCCAGCTTAACAGGAAAATTATCGCTGTTTTGCCCTTCTCCTTTCAATTTTGTCCTCCTAAAACAAAGCCTTCTTGTATGTGATAACCTTTTATAAAATCATAGGCGCTAATTCTGTTTTTGCCGGGCAGTTGAACTTCCTTAACTAATAAAGCTTCCTTTGCCGTTTTAACAACAAATCCTTCTTCTTTCTTTATTTTAACAACAGTTCCGGGAGTATTTTCTTTCCGGTCAAGAATATCTTTGCGTAAATTGGTTTTCCATATTTTAATCTGACAGGGTTTATCCTTTGGGAAAAATATGGCATAAGCTCCGGGTGATGGATTTAGCCCTCTTACCAGATTATGAATTTCCCAGGCAGAGTTTCCCCAATTAATCTTACCCATTTGCTTCGTTATTTTAGGAGCATAGCTTCCCCTGCCTTGTTGAGGTTTTAACTTAACTTTCCCCTCTTTGATTAATTTAATGGCTTGGGTTAACATTTTAGCTCCAAGGTGGGAGAGCTTTATGCTTAAAGTTCCGCAACTATCCTCAGGCTCAATGGCAAGTTTTTTCTGCAGTATAATCTCTCCTCTATCAACTTCTTTCCTTATTTTCTGGATAGTGACTCCTGTGTGAGTTTCGCCTTTAATTAAAGCCCAGGCTACTGGGGCAGGACCTCTGTATTTTGGCAGAAGTGAGGGATGGAGATTAATGGAGAGAATTTTAGGAATCTCAATTATTGTTTCAGGGAGTACCCCACCAAATGCAACCACAACTATTAGGTCAGGATTGAAAAAGGTAATTTCTTTTAAAAAAGCTGGAGCTTTAATATCCCGGGGCTGATAGACAGGGATACCTATTTTGGATGCAACTACTTTTAGCGGGGGAGATGCAATCTTTTTTCCTCTTCCCACTGGTCTATCAGGTTGTGTAACTACTGCCACTACTTTTTCCTGCTCTGCAAGTTTTTCCAGCGAAGGACACGCAAACCGGGGTGTTCCCATAAACACAATAGATAACTTTTGTTCACACATCTCCCTGCTCCCTGGGAGGAAAAAACTTTTGAGTCTTTTCCTCACGGGGGAATCCTCCTGAATGTTTTTGGGTCTTTTCTTGAAAGTCCCCGCCGCACTCAGAGTTAGATTCCCGAAAATGCAGTGTTGGCTCAAAGTTTTTTCTCCCATTCCCGATAAGGAGCAGGGTATCAAAAACTGCTGATTCTTGCTATTTTTCTCATTTTTCTTCTTTGTCTTCTAATAGCTTTCAGTCTTTTTTTTCTTTTTCTTTCCGTTGGTTTTTCATACTCCTGATGTCTTTTTAGCTCCGAATTTAACCCTGACTGTTGACACTCTATTTTAAATCTCTTTAAAGCTTGAGAGAAAGAATTATAGTTATCAACTTTAATATCAACCAAGTCTTTTGCACCTCCTTCTCATAAAATTAATCTATGATATTATAGTTTAATAAATTTTTCCCCTATCGTCAACTCATTTTTGGGGAGAATTTTTCTTCTGGTCAGCTCTTTTTTTTACCCAAGCTTAAGCGTCCCAGCTCATCAATTCCTATTATTTCAACCAGAATTTCATCCCCAATGCTTACCACATCAGAGGCATTCTTAACGTATCTATCACTCAACTTGGAAATATGAACCAAACCTTCTTTTCCCGGTGATATTTCTACAAAAGCACCAAAATTGGTTACTCTTTTTACCGTACCACGGAAAGCTTCACCCACTTTAAACTCTCGTATAATATCCTTTATCTTGTTTACAGCAATATTTGTAGACTCTTCACTCATAGAGGAGACAATAACTTTTCCTTCTACATCATCTATGTCAATTTTTGCTCCGGTTTCCTTGGTTAGCTTTTTTATCACTCTGCCACCTGGGCCTATAACATCCGATATTTTATCTAAGGGTATATTGATTGTAGCTATTCGAGGGGCATACGTGGGTAAAGTTTTCCTGGGTTCGTTGATAACCTGAGCCATCTTTTGCAGGATAATTTTTCTTGCCGATTTTGCCTTTTTTAAAGCCTCCTCCAGTGTTTCAAAATCTATTTTGTCGGTTTTTATGTCAAGCTGCAGTGCAGTTACAGCACTTTCAGTGCCAGCAATTTTAAAATCCATATCTCCAAGGTAATCTTCCATACCCTGAATGTCAGTCAGTAAAAAACTTTCCCCGTTTTCCTTAACAAGTCCTATGGATAAACCTGCTACTGCTTTAGAGATGGGCACTCCACCATCCATCAAAGCAAGGCTTCCTCCACAGGCAGATGCCATGGAAGATGAACCATTTGATTCCAGGATGTCGGATACAAGTCTTATGGTATAGGGGAAGGTGTTCTCATCGGGAAGAGTCGCTGCAAGTGCTCTTTCAGCCAAAAACCCATGACCAATTTCTCTTCGTCCGGGAGGCCCCATACGGTAAGCCTCTCCCGTGGAGAAAGGAGGGAAGTTATAGTGAAACATAAATCTTTTAGTTACATCTTCTGTTTGCAGTCCATCTATAATTTGTTCGTCAGTTGATGTTCCCAGAGTGAGCACTACCAGAGACTGGGTATCTCCCCTGCTAAAAAGACTGGACCCATGAACTCTGGGGAGAATCCCCACCTCACATGTTATCTTTCGTACATCATCCAATCCCCTTCCATCCCACCTTTTACCTTTCCGAATAATCATCTCCCTCATCTTCTTCTTTTTTAGCTCTTCTAAACAAGTTAAAATGTCGCCTTCTTTTTCCGCATATAAGGGTAGAAACTTTTGGAGTAGTTTTTCTCTTGTAGCTTCTACATGTTCATCCTTTTCCTCTTTACTCCAGTCTGCCTGGATTTTTTCTATTTCGGGAGTCAGGAAGCTATCTACCTCTTTTTTAAGTTCCTCATCAATTTTGTACAGTGAAGTGATTTCTTTTGGCACTTTTGCCGACAGGATAAACTTTTCTTCCAGTTCAATCATCTTTTTAATTTCTTCATATCCCTTTTTCAAAGCTTTCAGGACAACAGATTCCTCCACCTCTTTAACCTCTCCCTCAACCATAGTTATACCTTCTTTATTGCCAGCTATAACCAGATTCAGGTCACTTGTCTCAAGTTGCTTGTCAGTAGGGTTCATTATGAATTCCTCTCCTACTCTTGCCACCCTTACTGCACCTATCAGTTTTTCCATCATTTTATCAGACAAGCATAAAGCTACACTTGCCCCTATTATTCCCAGAATGCAGGATTGGTTTATTTCGCCCGCCGATAGAACTGAGGCTATTATCTGGGTTTCATTTTTGAAATTCTTTGGGAAGAGAGGTCGTATAGACCTATCTATTAATCTGCAGGAAAGAATTTCCTCTTCAGAGGGCTTTCCTTCTCTTTTGAAAAAACCTCCGGGTATTTTACCTGCTGCATATGCTTTTTCTCTATAATCTACCGTTAAGGGGACAAAACTTATTTCTTCTCTCAGGTTTGTAGAGAGCACCGCTGTTACCAGCACTATATTTTCTCCGTACTGAATCCACACTGCACCTGAACTTTTTTTTGCTACTTTTCCTGTTTCTATAATTAGTTTTCGCCCCCCGATTTCACCTTCTATTTTATGCATCAATTTCACCTTCTTAATCCGATTTTTTCTACTAAATTTTTAAAAGTTTCCGGGTCTTTTTTTTCAAGATAATCTAACAGTCTCTTTCTTCTTGATATTATCGCATAAAGTCCTTTCTTTGAACCGTGGTCCTTTTTGTTTTTCTTGAGATGCTCTGTTAAGTCGTTTATCCTGGCTGAGAGGGTGGCTATTTGAATCTCCACTGACCCTGTATCTTGAGGATGTTTACCAAATTCTCCCTTTATTTGCTCTCTTTCTTCCTTAGTGACACTCACTTATCTTGCTCCTTTTTTGTATAATAATAGCATAATTAAAAAGGATTGTAAAGTAGCTGTCCTTATTCAACGGGAATACTTACTGTTGTAGAGAAGGTTAGCGGGCTTTCCCCCTTTCCTCTGACTGCTAGCTCTATAGCCACAGCTTTAGGCAGTAAAGAAGAAAATCCTTTATTTTTTTCAGAGTCCCACTCTGGATGCCATTTTTTCCCATCGTAGTAGGAAAAAGTTAGCTCATCTATTTCAGAAGCTAAAATGGTGGTAGCTGATGGAGTTAGAGGAGATGAGAGGTTGCTTTTTACCTTTCTGATGAGTTTGGAGTTTGCAAGCTGGTAGTTGACTTTTTTTAAGTCATATTCACCTTTTTCATGGGGAAGATTAGTTGAGCAAAAAAATAAAACATCTTCCTTTTTCCCTTTGAAAACAAGAGAGGAATCAGCTGGATTTATGAAAGTAGCTTTTAGCTCTTTTGTCATTGTTTCAAGACATCCTCTAATCTTTTGATATTGTTCCAGGCGAACATCCCCTTTCTCCCAGGCTGAATGGCTTTTATCAAATATGAAATACAATCCTAAAATGAGAAAAGACAAAATAAAGGTAGCTATCAGAACTTCTGGTAGGGTAAATGCTGCTTTTCTAAATGCCATGTTTATCTCCTGGCGGCAAGATAAGTTACTATTTCCAGCTCCCATGGATGTCCTTCTTTTTCAGTTTTTCCTGATACCCTGACTTTAATCTTTCGTAAATTGGGAATCTCTGTCTGCCACCACTCCACCTGCCAGCTAAAATCTGGATAGCTCTTGAATTCTCCAGAGCTTTTTCCATATCCGGGGGAACTTTCAGGATATTTTTTGTCCAGCAACTCATAGCCATCTTTTTTAATTTGTTCTATTAAATTCTGACTCAAAACAGCTATTTGAGAGTAGCTTTCTGCTCTGTGTTTTGCTTCAAAGCTGTAGGGGAAGATTTTAGTTAAAGCTAAAAGACTTATGGATAAAATGCCTGTAATAAAGATTAACTCTACAAAAGTAAATCCGCTTTTTCTTCTTAATGTTTTCCTGTATATATCTTTACAGCTCCTGTGGAGGGTGTAACAGTTATGGTGTACCATTTTCCGCTCCCTTCTTCTTTAAGGTAAATGGAGGCCCCTTCTGCTGTCCCCTGGGGATAAAAAAGTAGAGCATTATCCGGAAGCCCTCCCTCTACTATCCCATTTTCCTCTCCCCATTTGCCCAGCCTGGGGTTAGCTGGTCCAACTCCTTTTTTAAAATGAACTGTTCTTTCCACTTTTATATTATCTTCATCTTCAATCCAGTATATCCTTCTTTGAGGTTCAAATACTACTTTATGCACTTTTCTTTTAGTTATGGCAAGGCGCCTTGCCAACATTAAAGTGCTGGCAAGTTCCTGGGCAGAGGTTTTCAAAAGAGTTTGCGATAAATGGTGTTGAAAGTATAAGGAACCAGCGAACACAATGGAAGAAATTATACCTATTACAACTATGAGTTCTACTAAGGAAAATCCGGATAATTTACCAGTTGTTGATGTCATCCTCCAGATATCCATTTTTGTCTTTGTAGGGGTCAAGTTCATCTATTAATCCATCTCCATCGTCATCTAAACCATTTTGACAGTAATTTCCTGCGTCAAAGCCAGTTCCAGTTTTTCCATCAGAACCTTTGGAGTAAATATCAAAGGTTGTAGTGTTATGGAAAGGTGGAAAAGTAGTAGGGTCATTGTCAAGATTAGCCCGATAGGTATATACATTGTTTCTGTCATCTTTCCCTTTGTGCCAGGGGTCTACAAGCTCTCCCGCTGAGTTTACCTCATTGTCTCTAAATTCAAGATAAGGTCCTTTCCACCCGGGAATATCTCGTATGGGGTCATGCTTATCAGGGTTAAGCGCCCGACGCAATGAAGCTGAAGATTCATCATCAGGAGGATAAGTACCGGTATCAATTTTATACATAGATATAGCGAGCTCCAGTTTGCCAATAAAGGTGCGTGCCTCTGCTCTTTTTGCCTGGTTAGTTGCTCGGATGAGATTGATTGTTATGATGGTGGCAAGGATAAATATTATGGCAACAGTTATAAGCAGTTCCACAAGGGTGAATCCCCTTTTTGACATCTGTTGGGCCATAGTAAAATCTTTAGTTTAGTAAGGTAGTTGTTAGAGATAAGCTTTATATTTTCCCCTCACGGAAACTTGATATATAATTTGCACAAAACTCATCTTTTCCCAAAAGAGCCATAACAGAGATGATGGTAGCCATCAGGTCCTTATCCAGAGGGTCAACAAGTGCTGCATCAAGACCCTTTGCTATTGCCATGGCAAGAAATACTCTATTCAGAAGGTTTCTTTTCGGTAGACCAAAGGAGATATTACTCAAGCCACAGATAATATGAACCCCGGGAAAAGAAGTGGATATTTTATGCATAGCCTGGAGCACAACTATGCCCAGATGAGCATCGGTGGCGATAGGTCTTACTAATGGGTCAATATAAATATCATCCAAAGCGAAACCTTCCCGGGTAAATTTCTCTATTAAATTTGCGGAAATTTTATATCTTTTCTCATCATCTTCAGGTATGCCTTCATCATCCATGGTAAGAGCAACTATTTTGCAATCATAATTTTTCACAATTGAAAGAAACTCTTTTAATCTTTCTTTCTCTAAAGTTGTAGAATTAACAAGGGCTTTTCCTTTATGAGCCTGAAGCCCTGCTTCAAGAGCTTTTGCATTGGGTGAGTCTATACAGCAGGGGATATCCAGCACCTGCTGAATAGTCTTTATTGCCCATCTCATGTCTTCAACTTCTGTGTTAATACGGGTGCCAACATTAACATCTACCATGTTGGCTCCTGCATCAATCTGCTTTTTTGCAAGATTTTGCAAGGCTGCCTCATCTTTTCTAGATACAATATCTTTTGCTTCTTTCAGGGTAGTGTTTATTTTCTCGCCAATAACAAGCATGACA
>JACUUP010000249.1 GCA_014859225.1 Candidatus Aerophobota bacterium | reverse complement strand
TGATGAGGTGAAAATTAAGATAAAGGCTGCTGGTATTTGCGGAACAGATATTGAAATCCTCCACGGAAAAGATGCCCTTTTTCGTCCTCCGGTAATCATGGGACATGAGTTTACTGGAGAAGTGGTTGATTTAGGTGATAAGGTAAAAAAATTTAAATTAGGAGATAGAGTTGTTTTTGAGCCCACGGTAAAGATCTGTGATGAGTGCCGATTCTGCCGGGATGGTCGTTACAATCTTTGCTCCAATAGATTGATTGCTGGATTCAACGCTCCTGGAGGTTTTGCCGAATATGCGGTAAGGAGGCAAAGGTATGTGCATAAGCTGCCTGATAAAGTGAGTTATATCGCAGGAGCACTTTGTGAGCCCTTAGCTGTCTGCACTCACGCTGTTTTGGAGCTAATCCCCATTTCTCCTGCAGATATTGTGGTGGTTATTGGTCCCGGGACCATCGGACTTTTATCACTACAACTGGTTAAGGCAGCTGGAGGATATCCCATAGTTATTGGAACAAGTAAGGATAAATCTCGTCTTGATTTAGCTAAAAAACTTGGAGCAGAGCACATTTTTAACATAGATGAGGAAAAAGAAAATTTGCACAAGGTTATAAAAGAACTAACCGATGACTACGGCGCCGATGTTGTTATAGGGTGCTGTGGAGCTCCAGCCTCCTTTAAGTTAGGAATAGATATTTTGCGAAAAGGAGGATATTATACCCAAATTGGTCTTTTTACCCAGGATATCCGTTTTCCTATTGATAAGATGAGTTATCATGAGTTAACTATTCAAGGTTCTTTTGCCCAGAGAAACTCAGCCTGGAAGAAAGCTATATCTCTTTTAGATAAAGGCCTGGTAGATACCCTGCCCCTTACCTTTTCTCTGCCTATGTCTAAGTGGGAGGAAGGTTTTAAGATGGCAGAGAAAAAAGAAGTTATAAAGGTAGTTCTTGATCCAGAAAAGTGAATGTAGACATCCGTGGATAATTTAAGGATAACAGCGAGAAAAAAAGCAAGGTTTAAATCATGCAAAAGTCAATTAATACTTTAATTAGCTCAGAAAGAACTAAAAAACTGAGAGATGATCTTCTGGCTAAGAAACCTCAAATGTGTCCTGAAAGAGCGGTCATCTATACCAGAATATATCAGGAAACAGAAGGTGAGCCAATGATTATTCGAAGAGCTAAAGCTTTCCGAGAACTTTTGGAAAATATGACTATTTATATCCAGGATAGGGAACTCATCGTTGGAAACCAGGCAAGCACTCCAAGGTCTGCTCCTGTTTACCCCGAGACGGAGGCTTGCTATTTGTTGGAGGAAGGTTTGGAGCACTTCCAGAAAAGACATGAGGATCCTTTTGTGGTTCTGGATGAAGCAAAGAGGAAATTAGAA
>JACUUP010000069.1 GCA_014859225.1 Candidatus Aerophobota bacterium | reverse complement strand
GCATGACAAAAGGGACAGGCATGACAAAAGGGACAGGCATGACAAAAGGGACAGGTATGACAAAAGGGGCAGGTACATGCCTTTATTTGTTTGTTTTCACTCTCCACAACGTTTTACCCCTTGTATCTTCAAGCTGCACTCCTACCTCTTGCAAGCGTGCTCTAATTGTATCAGCAAGCTCCCATTTTTTCTCCTGGCGCAGCATCTCTCTTACATCTATTAAAATCTGGACAAGTTTTTCTGTTTTATCTTCAAGCTGCCTGCCTTTTTTTTGAAAAAGGCCAAGTATTTTGCCTGCCTCTCTTATTTTTTTAGCTATATACACAAGCTGGGTTTTTGAATTTTCTTTTACTGGCTCTTTGAGAATAGCGTTTGCCTCTTTTACCAGTTCAAATATAGCGGCAAAGGCAGAAGGGGTATTAAAGTCATCATCCATAGAGTGAAAAAATTTTTCCGAGAGTTTTTTGATTTTTTCCGGTGCACTTTGCATGGTAACTTTTATAGTATCAACTGATGCAAGCTCATCTGTCCTGTTTAAAACATTGTATATCCTCTCAAGGGAAAAGGATGTCTCTTCAAGGCTTTGTTCGCTGAATTCTAAGGGGCTTCCATAATGTGCGGATAAAAGGTAGAACCTCAAAACCTCACCTTCGTATTTTTGCAGAGCATCAGATAAGGTGATAAAATTTTTTGCAGATTTAGCCATCTTTTGTCCATTTATCCTGACAAGTCCATTGTGCACCCAAAAATGAGCAAACTTTTTTCCAGTTGCTGCTTCAGATTGAGCTATTTCATTTTCATGATGGGGGAAGATGAGGTCTTTACCTCCTGCATGCAGGTCAATATTCTCTCCCAGATATTTCATAGCCATAGCTGAGCACTCAATGTGCCATCCAGGCCTTCCTTTTCCCCAGGGGCTATCCCAGCAGGGCTCTTTTTCCTTTGCCCTTTTCCACAGGGCAAAATCAAGAGGATCCTCTTTTTTCTCGTCTATCTCCACTCTTGCTCCGGCAATAAGTTCCTTTAGAGATTGACCTGAGAGTCTTCCGTAATCGGGAAATTTTTTAACTCTAAAAAAAACATCCCCATCTTTTCTGTAAGCTATACCTTTATCTTCCAGCTTCTTTATGAGCTCAATAATATCTTTTACATGTTCTGTTGCCCGGGGATGATAATCTGCCTTTTCTACACCAAGCTTTTCCATCTGCTCAAAATATTCACCCATGAATCTCTCAGCAAGGTCAAATATGGTTACACCAAGCTCATTTGCCCTTTTTATCATCTTATCGTCTACATCGGTAA
This sequence comes from Candidatus Aerophobota bacterium, assembly GCA_014859225.1. Taxonomy (GTDB): domain Bacteria; phylum Aerophobota; class Aerophobia; order Aerophobales; family B3-G15; genus Kmv34. The sequence continues at coordinate 6,706 of JACUUP010000069.1, read as the reverse complement.
AGTTGGTTACATAAATAACCTTATATCCTTTAAATTCTAAGTATCTTCTTATCATATCAAAGACAACTGCTGCCCGGGCATGACCTAAGTGAAGCTCGTCATATAAAGTCACACCACAGGTATACATTCTTACCAGCTTATCTTGCAGTGGATGAAACTCCTCTTTTTTTCTTGTAAGGCTGTTATATATTTTTAATCCCATGTACTTACACCTTCTTTGCCAATACTAACGATAGATAAACAGGCTACCCCTTTTTTCTCTCCAAGATAACCAAGCCCTTCAGGTCTTGTAGCTTTTACTGCCACCTGTTCCACTTTAACCTGTAGAACTTTAGCAATGTTGTTTATCATCTGGGGGATATAAGAAGAAAGATAAGGTTCTTGCAGTATAAGGGTTGAATCTGTATTTATTAGAAAAAATCCCCTACTTTTTACTATGTTGTTATAAACTTTCTCCAGAATGTGCAGGCTGGATGTTCCCTTGAGCTCTGGGTCAGTGTCGGGAAAATAATAACCAATATCCCTTTCTCCGCAGGCTCCCAAAAGAGCATCCGTTATACTATGCACCAGCACATCAGCATCAGAGTGCCCGGCCAGTCCTTTTTTATAGGGGACATGCACACCTCCCAGGATTAGTTTTCTCCTGGGCGAGAAAGCATGAAGATCATATCCTATTCCACATCTCATAAGTTCTTTGCTCTTCCCTTAATAAAAGTTCGGCCATTTCAAAATCAAAAGAGGTGGTAATTTTAATGTTACTGTCCTCACCCGGGATTATTTTTACCTTCTCTCCCAATTTTTCTACAAGACCAGCATCATCACTTGCTTTCAAGTTTTGCACTTTTGCTTGTTGATGGGCTTTTTTTATAATTGGATATTTAAAGCCCTGGGGAGTTTGTATTAAACGGAGTTTATCTCTACCTAAAGTTTTTACCACCACATCATACTCATCTTTTTCTTTAATTGTTTCTTTCACAGAAACCCCTGGCACCACTGCTGCATAAGTTTCGGTATATTTAATGACTGATTGGATAAGAGAAGGGGAAACGAGGGGACGAACACCATCATGAACCAGCACCACCTGTGTATCATTATCCACAAAAATTAAACCATTATGCACTGAATCTGACCTTTCTTCCCCTCCCTCTGTAACCAGTTTTAATTTTTTATAGCTATCCAATAGGAGGATTTTTTTTGCCTTCTCCTTCATTCCCCGAGGAACTACCAGAATAATATAAGTTACAAGAGGAGAATTTTCAAACCGGGACAAGGTCCAATCCAAAATGGGTTTTCCTGCGATAGAGCAGAACTGCTTGGGCTGGCTATTGCTGAACCTTGTTCCCCTACCTCCTCCAGCTATTACCACCTCTACTTTCAATTAGTTTTACTCCGAAACTTTCTCCTGTCTTTTTCGCCTTCTTCCTTAACTTCGGTGAAAATCATTTTTCCAGTCGTGGTTTGTAGCACTGATGTGACTGTCACATCTTTCTCTTTGCCTATATACTTTTTGCCTCCCTCCACAACTACCATTGTTCCATCCTCAAGGTAGGCTACTCCCTGGTTAGGGTTTTCCCCTTCTTTGAGGATATTTATCCTCAAAGATTCTCCTGGCAGAAGGACAGGTTTCAGGGCTGTAGCAAGCTCATTGATATTTAAAACCTTTATATTTTGAATCTTAGCCACTTTCTTCAGATTGTAATCGTTGGTCACAATTTTAGCTCCCATGGTCTTTGCCAGCTGGATGAGCTTGCTATCAACCTCGGGAATCTCGGGAAAGTCAGTATCAATTATCTGCACGGGGACAAATTCTTGGATTTGAAGTCTGTTTACAATATCCAGGCCTCTTTTTCCACGAGCTCTCTTGGTGGTAGAGGCTGAATCTGCAATTTGTTGCACTTCAGTTAGAACAAATTGAGGTATGAGTAAAACTCCTTCCATAAAGCTTGTCTCGCAAATCTCAGCTATTCTACCGTCAATTATCACTGATGTATCAAGGATTTTATAGGCATCCCCTTTAGTTTGTGTCTTTTTACCGCTAATATGAGAGAAAAAATCAAATATATCCTCCTCCCTTTTTATTCCTACAGTTAATCCAATGCAAGCACATACAAGATTTGCAGAAAGTAAAATCCAGGGAGAAAGTTCCCTTAAGCTTGCAATAAGCAGGAGAGGATAGGCAATTAAATTTGCCACCACCAGGCCTGCTCCAAGTCCGACTGCCCCGCTGATTAGCTTCCTTATAGAAACTTTGGTAAGTCCCCTTTCCGCAATAACAATTATGGTAGCTACCCATCCACCAATGAATGTGTATATCCAGGGGTTTTTCCCCAGGTCAAGAGCTATACCATAGCAAACGGCAGCTACCAGAATAACGAATAATACGCGAAGTCTTAGTTGTTCAAAAATCATTTATTCTCTTCCTCCCAATTCTTATTTATTTTTAATAACGTTTTCTTACCAGCGCCTTATCTTTGAGCCTTTCCAGCTCTACTTTAATAGTATTAGCTCTTTTTTCTCCCACCTCATCTATCTCTGTAAACTCCAGTGGGGTAGCCTTAATAATATTGTAAAGATTGCCAAAAGAGCTAACAACATTTTCTATAACTATCCTGGGCAGGCGAGGTATTTTAGATAGGACTCTATAGCCCCGGGGAAAAACATTAAGGTCCAGGTTCTCCGGTTTAGGTTCATATCCCAGGCTTTCCACAATAGTGTTTATCTCAAGAAGCTCGTTTAGATCCAGTATGTCCAGCTTTTCAACCGTAGTCCTGATATCACCCTTAGCATAATCTTTAATTATCTGTTCTGTTTCCTCTACTGCATTTCCCAGTATTTCTTTAAATTGTATTTCTACTAATCTTGCCTCTTCTCCTAACTCTACAATATAGTGTTCAACATCTTCCTTTATCGTTCTTATAACTTCTCCTTTTTGAATAACATTTACTACATGGAAAAGCCTCACCTCGTTTTTAAACTCAAGAAAATCTAATTCAGTTAGAGCCTCATCAAAAGTCATCCGATATTTTTCCATTGTTTGAAGAGCCTGTATGGACCTTCTCAAAAGTTCCGGGATATTCTTCAGTACATATTTATTTTCTCCGTAGTAAAGGGTTATTATATTCCTCGTCTCGGAGATGGCAATTGCAGGAACACCTGTTTGCTTAGCCATTCTATTCGCACTTCTGTGTCTTGTTCCCCTCTCATCGGTAGGGATAAGATAATCAGGCACCAGCTGAGTGTTAGCGTAAAGTATCTTCCTAACATCAGAGGATAAAATTATAGCCCCATCCATTTTAGCAAGTTCTGCAAGAGCGGTCGGGGTAAGAGAGTGGTTAATCTGAAATCCTCCATCTATGACACTTAACACTTTTTCATTGTCTCCAACAACAATAAGTCCTCCTGTTCCTCTCTGGAGTATTAACTCCAGACCCTCTCTCAGGTCAGTTCCCGGAGATACAATTTTTAGAAGCCTCAAAAGCTTCTCATCAAACTGCTTTGTTCTTGTCAATTATCTCTCCTCCAATCCTTTATGAATAGCCTCTTCAATGGAGCGAACTGCTATAAATTCTATTTTTTTTTCTTTATCAGCTTCCTTTTTCTCCAGGAAAGGACCGATACATCTTTTAAAACCAAGTTTTTTTGCCTCCTGGAGCCTGTGTTCCATAAATCCTACGGGTCTTACCTCGCCAGTTAACCCCACCTCACCTACCACCACAGTTTCAGATTTTAAGGGTCTGTTTTTAATACTTGAGGCAAGTGATAGAGTAATGGCTAAGTCGCAAGCAGGTTCATCCACTTTGACCCCGCCAGCTACATTCACATATACATCTTTTTGATAGAAATTGAATCCTCGCCGTCCTAAAACTGCCAGAAGTAGGTATACCCTGTTGTAATCAACTCCCTGGGTAACTCTCCTTGGGATAGCTAAGTTGGACCTATCCACTAAAGTCTGGATTTCTATCAGAAAGACCCTGCTACCTTCTACTGCAGGCACAATAGCTGTTCCCGGTGTTGTGTTTCTCAGGAATGAATCAGTTATAAAAAGAGTTGAAGAATCTACCACTTCTACCAGACCCCTATCCCCCATCTTAAATATTCCTATCTCTGAAGTGGGACCAAATCTATTTTTGGTGGCTCTTAAAATTCTATACTGGAAATCCTGGCTGCTTTCAAAATAAAGAACCGTGTCTACCATGTGTTCCATAATTCTCGGTCCAGCAATGGAACCATCTTTAGTTACATGTCCCACTAAAAATGCTGTAATTTCCTCTTTTTTAGCCATTCTTACCAGAGAGGCGGTGCATTCTCTCACCTGTGATATAGTTCCGGCAGAGGAGTTTAAACTATCAAGGTAAATTGTCTGGATGGAATCAACTATAACGATTTTTGGCTCAAGTTTTGCAATTTGATTTTGCACAACCTCAAGGTTATTCTCGCTTAGAATATAGAGAGATGCTGATTTTATACCTAATCTTGCCGCTCTTATTCTTGTCTGTTGCACTGATTCCTCACCTGAGATATATAAAATGGGAAATCCCATGCGGGAAATTCTCTCTGCCACTTCTATAAGCAGTGTTGATTTACCTATTCCTGGTTCCCCTCCTACCAGAATTACTGACCCAGGGACAATTCCTCCTCCTAATATCCGGTCAAATTCGCCTATATTGCTTGAGTATCGGGTTTCTTTAGAAGCTGGAATTTCGCTAAGAGCCTGAGGAGGGGATAAGGTGAGAGAAGAAATTCTTCCTCCTTTTTTTTCTTCCACCAGGCAGTCCCACTCTCCACATTCAGGGCATCTACCTACCCATTTTGGACTTTGATACCCGCATACCTTGCAGACAAACTTGCTCTTTTCAACCAACCCGTGTATCCTTTATTAATTTTATAGTTTTTAAAGCTTTCCCGGTCCCAATTGCTACGCAAGAGATAGGGTCCTCAGCCAGCAGGGCTGGAATGCCGGTCTGTTCTTCTACAAGTTTATCAAAGTTTTTGAGCAAACTTCCTCCCCCGGTTAAGACTATCCTTCTGTTTATTATGTCGGCTGCAAGCTCAGGTGGGGTCGTTCCTAAAACATTTCTTATTCCCGTCATTATTAAAGATAGAGGTTCGGATAAAACTTCACATATCTCCTTTGCTGTAATTTTAATTGTCTTGGGGAGCCCGCTTAAAAGGTCTCTTCCGCTTATCTGCATCTCTTCCTCCGGAGGGTGTATTGCATAACCTATCTTTTCTTTAACCATTTCTGCAGAAATTTCCCCCAGTGCAATATTGTATTTTTTCCGAACGTACCTCATTATTGCCTCATCCATTTTGTTACCACCAACACGGATAGACTCTCCAGTAACTATATCACCCAGGCAAAGAACCGCTACATCAGTTGTTCCTCCTCCCACATCTATAATCATTGACCCTTCAGCTTTTGTAATGTCCAGGTTTGCCCCAATAGCCGCAGCCTTTGGCTCTTCAATTAAAAATACCCTTTTTGCTCCAGCTCTGATACCGGCATTAATCACTGCTCTTTTCTCAACAGAAGTTCCCCCTGTAGGAATGCATACCATAAGATAGGGATGAAAAAGTTCCCACCTACCACAGACTTTTTTTATGTACCAGCTAAGCATCTCCTCAACAATGTCGTAGTCGGCGATTACCCCATCTTTCATTGGCTGCATTGCTGTAATGGTTCCCGGCGTTCTTCCCAGCATCTCTCTCGCCTCTTTTCCTATGGCTAAAATTTTCTTAGATTCAGTATCTATAGCTACAACTGATGGTTCCTGACATACCACCCCCTTTCCTTCCAGATAAACTATTGTGCTTGTAGTCCCAAGGTCTATACCTATCTTTTTACCAAAATTTCTCATGTAACGACCTTTTCTCTTTTTATAGTTGCCCCTAAATGAGCAAGTTTTTCTTCAAGGTTTTCATATCCCCGGTCCATATAGTGCGGATTTAGAATCTCAGTTTCTCCTTTTGCTGCCAGTCCTGCCAGAGCTAAGGCTGCACCACCTCTTATGTCAGATGCTACAACTTGAGCACCATGTAAAAAGGGGACTCCCGTAACCTCTATTTTTGTTCCCCTTTGATGGATATTAGCTCCCATCTTCCTGAGCTCAGGAATGTGAGAAAACCTGCTCTCAAAGATAGTTTCAACAATCTTACTTTTTCCCTGGGTTAAACAGGCAAGAGAGGTTATCTGAGGTTGAAGATCCGTGGGAAATCCCGGATGAGGCATTGTTTTTACTTTAACTGGTTGAAGCACAGAAGGACCTTTTACATGGATTTTCCTTCCCATTATTTTAATCTGAATACCCATACTTTTGAGCTTCAAGATTGGCATCTTAAGATGTTCAGCCTCAACACCCTCTAATAAAATTTCTCCGGCTGTTATGCCTGCTGCAATTATAAAAGTTCCTGCCTCAACACGGTCAGGGATAATAGAGTAATCAACGGCAGAAAGATATCTTACTCCTTCAACAGTAAGTGTATCTGTGCCTGTTCCAGTTATTTTTACTCCAGCTTTTTGCAGGAAGTTGCAAAGGTCTACAACTTCTGGAGCACGAGAAGCGTTCCTTATAACTGTTGTTCCCCTGGCAAGAGAGGCTGCCAGAAGTAGATTTTCTGTTGCTCCTACACTGGGGAAATTTAGATGAATAGTATCTCCCACCAGATAAGAAGGTGCTTTTGCCTCTATATATCCATCGTTAACCTG
>JACUUP010000068.1 GCA_014859225.1 Candidatus Aerophobota bacterium | reverse complement strand
CGGGGGATATTCCTTAGATGACATTCATCTTCCATCAGAAGGCATGCTGCCATAATAGGCAGGGCAGCATTTTTTGCCCCGTAAATTTTTACCTTTCCCTTTAAAGGAACATTTCCCTGAATAAATAATCTGTCCATTGTCTTCTTAAATCCTCATCCATAATTTGTATAAAACTTCCCTTCCTCAAGTTTATTAGCCAGCTGTCCAGAAGTTTTAACATTTCTCTATGGAAAAGATAATCTTTTATTTTCTGTTTCCAACTATCAAAAGATAACTCACTTCTATTTTTAATTTGAAGAATTTGATAAAATTTCTCATTTATTTTTATAGGCTCTGTGAGCTCTCCCTCTCTTAATTTAGCGATAATAGCTCTTAGAGAGCTTTCTATCTCAAGAAGGCTAAACCATCCAATTTCTCCCCCCTGTTTTGCGTGAGGTCCGAGGGAATATTGCGTAGCTAAATCAGAGAAACTTTCATTATCTTGTAATTTTTCAAGTATTTCTTCTGCTTGCGCTTTATTATCCACAATAATCTGAGCTATTAGAACCTTTTCCTCATCCGCAATTTGCCGGTGATAAAGACTCAAGAATCCTACCATATCCTTATCTAATTCCCTCGTTCCTTCAATGTACCCCTTTAAAGAGGCGAAAAAAGTTTTCACCTGCGCATCTTCTATCTTAATCTTTTCCCGCAGTTCCCTAACTTTCCAGTTTATTAGCTTTTCTCTTAACAGATGCCTTGTTATTTTTTCTTGTAACCCTTGAAAGGATATGTTTCCTTTCCTTAAAATTTCCATAAAATCATTACCGGCTGTGCTTTTTTGCAGGTTATCCAAGGCTCCCTGGATTTCCCTGGTTGAAACACTCAAACCCTGTTTTTCCGCCTCCCTCTTTACAAGATAATCATCTATCATGTCGTAGAAAACTATTTTTTCAAATTCCTGGAAGCTTACACCCTCCTTCTTTGTTTCAAATGTCTGGACAATACGAATATTTTCCTCTAACTGAGACCTGGTGATTATACTGCCATTTATAGCCACTATTATCTCATCTATAACTTCTATGGCAGATAAAGATGAGTTTGCTACAGGTAATAGAGTGGTTGAAAAAAGACAAATAAAGATTAAAAAAAAGCGAATCATAGCTTTTTCAATCCTCCCCTCAAAAATGTTATCATTTCTTATATTAATAGCACATCTTTTAATTTTTGCAAAAGGCTTCTTAGCCAAACTAAAAGTTCCTCTTCCTTTTTTCCCGCAGGTTTTGAAAGTAAAATATTTTTATCATCTTGAGGTAAAATTCTTATCAAATTACCAAATGCAGATTTTATTTTCTCTTTTTTCTTCTCATCAAGGACTTGAAGAGGAGAAAAGCTAATCTTAATTGTATTATTGAAATTTCTACTTATAGAATAAATTCCAACCTCTCCTGCTACAAGCTTTATATGCAGAAGATGGATTAGATTGTGAGTTGGAGAGGGAAGCTGGCCAAATCTATCCTTTAATTCTTCTTTAAGGTCCAAAAGATTTTTTTCTTTTTCTATCTGCCCTATTTTTTGATAAAGCTGCATACGTTCAATTTCCGAACAAACAAAATAAGGAGGAATCCTGGCCTCTATACCTAAATCCATATGGAAAGGAAAAGATGGTTTTACTTTTTCCCCTTTGAGTTTCTTAATCTCCTCTATAAGAAGTTGAGAGTATAAGGTAAAGCCAATGGACGCTATATGACCGTGTTGTTCTTTGCCCAGAAGGTTTCCTGCTCCCCTTATTTGCAGATCCTCCATAGCAATCCTGAACCCTGCCCCTGAGCCTTTAAACTGGTGGATAGTTTGAAGTCTTCTTTTAGCCTGGTCAGTGAGAATTTTTGTTGGGTCAAAGAGAAAGTAAGCATAGCCTTTTCTTTTGCTTCTGCCTACTCTGCCTCTTATCTGATAAAGATCAGCCAAACCAAACTGCTCAGAGTTTTCCACGATTAAGGTATTTACATTGGGCATATCTATTCCTGATTCTATTATGGAAGTGCAAACCAGTATATCATACTTTACATTTATAAAATCAATTATTGTTTTCTCCAATCTAACAGATGACATCTGGCCATGAGCCACAGCTATTTTAGCCTCTGGGAGCATAGCTTTTAATCTATCAGCTACTTTCTGGATATCTTTTACTCTGTTATAAAGATAAAAAACCTGCCCGCCTCTGAAGAGCTCGCGCAAGATTGCATCTTTAACCGTTTTATCATTATAAGGTAAAAGCTCTGTTTCTACAATTTGTCTTTCCTGAGGCGAGGAGAAAATTGTGCTTAATCTGTAAATCCCGCTTAAAGCCATATATAAAGAGCGTGGTATAGGAGTTGCTGATAGGGTCAGTACATCTACAGTTTTTCTCAGCTCCTTTAGTTTTTTCTTTTGCCTTACGCCAAATCTGTGCTCTTCATCAATAATTACAAGTCCGAGCTCTTTAAATCTGATGTCGTTTTGAAGAAGGCGATGAGTTCCAATAATTATATCCACCCTTCCGTCTTTTAAATCATGTATGACCTCTTTTTGTTTTTTTGGTGATTGGAACCTGGATAACATTTCAACTCGTATGGGATACTCTTGCATTCTCCCTGAGAATGTCCTTAAATGTTGTTCAGCTAAAATTGTAGTAGGAACGAGGACAGCTACCTGTTTGTTATCCATCACTGCTTTGAAGCTTGCCCTTATGGCTACCTCAGTTTTACCGTAACCTGAGTCACCGCAGATTAATCTATCCATGGGAAAAGGGACCTCCATGTCCTGTTTAATTTGCTGGGTGGCGGTTAACTGGTCGGGTGTTTCTTCGTAGGGGAAAGATGCCTCAAATTGTAGCTGCCAGAGGGTATCGTGTGAGAAAGAATGACCTGGTTTTGCCTTTCTAATAGAGTAAAGTTTTAAAAGAGAGCTAGCCAGCTCTCTTGTTGCTTCTCTCACTCTTCTTTTAGTTAGCTCCCAACCTCCTCCCTCAAGGCTGTAGAGGGGTGGAGGGTTATCCAGGTCTCCCACATATTTGTGGAGTCTATCAAGCTGGTTGAAAGGAATATAGAGACGGTCCGAGCCTTTGTAGTCAACTTGAAAATAATCACTCCATCTATCTTCAACTTTTAAGCTCACAAGACCCCTGAATATACCTATGCCATAATCAATGTGGACAACATAATCTCCCTGTTTAAGTTCACTCCAGCTTTTAATTTTTTCCTCAAAAGAAGTATCCCTTATTCTTTTTCTCTGTTTGTATTTTTTAAAGATATCCGCATCACTTATGATTACATCTTTTGTTTGTTCAAAGATAAAACCTCTCCTGAAATCTCCAGGCATAATTGATAAGGAGCGCTCTGAGGCTGGATGCTCAAAACGCTCTTTGAGGTCAAAGTAAAGGTTTCTCTCTTCTAAAAGCTCCTGGAATCTCTTTGCCTGCTGCAGGGTAGAGGTAATAATAGTCACGCTATATCCTTCCTCCTGCCAGTTTCTTGTATCTCGGCAGAGAAGGTCCAAATTGCCCCGGTAAAAAGGTAAATATGACGTCCTGCAAGAGATTTTTTGCTTGAGTTTTATCCATTCTACATCTTGTGGGAGAGTAGATATAAAAAATGTAGCTTTTTCTCCTATTATTTTTTTATATTCAGGACTGGTTAGCTCTTTTGCAATATTCAGAGGTTCATCCAGAATAAGATGGTACCAGGCGGGGATATGCAGAAGAAAGGGATGTAGATTATCCCGAGGCATGCTATTTAGCTCGTTTAGTGGCAGAATAAGAGACTCTTCAATTTTCTTTATACTTCGCTGGGTTGTCGGGTCAAACTCTCTTATAGACTCTACTTTATCTGCAAAAAATTCAATCCTGAAAGGATAAATTGAGTGAGGAGAGTAAATGTCAACTATACTACCTCTTACTGCAAACTCTCCTTTATTTGCCACAAGAAAAGAGGAATAGTAGCCTTTTTTAACCAGCCACCGGACAAGCTCATCCCTGTTTATCTCTCTATTTTTCTTTATTAAGATATTACTGGAGCTTATGACGTCAAAAGGTGGTACAGGTTGAAATGCAGCTTTTATAGAACTTATCAATATAAAGTTTTTCTCCTGGTTTAACCTGTATAAAAGCTGATGTAGACCGCCGCTGGTGGTTTTATCCTGCACAGGCAGGAGAAAAGTTTTTTCAGGCAGGAAATTTTTCAGGTCCAGGTATATAGCTTCTGCCTCTTTCTCTTCAGGGACAAGATATATACAGGGTGATTTTACTTTTTTCCACAAAAAAAATACCCCATACCCTTTGGCTTCAGGGATGAGCCCCTCAAGCCAACATGGAATATTCTCACCCATATTTAAATTTTGCAGGAAATTATTTTTAAGTTTTATCACTTACAATTTCTCTCTCCTCGAGCTGTTTTATAACTGGAAGGATAAGTTGCTCCAGTTTTCCCTCCAGGACCTCTTCCAGATTGTAAAGGGTTACTCCTGCTCTGTGGTCAGTTACTCTTGCCTGGGGAAAATTATAAGTGCGTATGCGCTCGGATCTTTCTCCTCTCCCAATCTGGGTTTTTCTCTCCCGGGAGATCTTTTGTCTTTGCTCTTCTTCCTTTAACTGGAGAAGCTCTGCGCGTAGAACACGCAAAGCCTTAGCTTTATTCTGGTGCTGGGAGCGCTCGTCCTGACACTGCACAACTATTCCTGTGGGAGTATGGGTAATTCTAATGGCAGAATCGGTAACATTCACATGCTGGCCCCCTGCTCCCCGGGAATGAAAAGTGTCTATGCGCATCTCTTCTGGTTTAATTTCTATTTCATCAATTTCCTCAGCTTCTGGTAGCACTGCCACGGTCACGGTGGATGTATGGATTCTGCCACTTGATTCAGTTGCGGGGACTCTTTGCACGCGATGTACTCCACTTTCGTATCGGAGTATAGAAAACGACTCCCTGCCCTCAACTACAAATATTATCTCTTTAAATCCCCCCATATCTGTCGGATGAAAGTGTATGTTTTCTATTTTCCATCCTTTCTCTTCCGCAAAACGGGTATACATTGTGTAAAGGTCAGCAGCAAAAAGTGCCGCCTCTTCTCCCCCCGCTCCTGCTCTTATTTCAACTACAGCGTTTCTATGGGAGAACTTATCTTCGGGAAGAAGTGTAAGATTTATCTTTTGCTCAAGCTGTTTTATTTTTTCCTGTATTGTCTCTTTTTCTTCCTCTGCCAGTTCCCTTAGTTCTCCCTGCTCCTCCTGCAGCATAACTTTAATATTTTCCAGTTCTTCCTGCAATTTCTTATATTTTTTCCACAGTTCCATCACCCCTTCTATTTGTTTTTGTTCCCTGCTGTATTTTTGCAAAAGTTTAGGGTTCTGGATTATTGCAGGCTCAGTGAGGAATTTACTTAACTTGTTATATTTTTCTTCAATTTCCTGCAGCTTTTTTATATTTTTACCATGCATAGATTATCACCACTGTTAATTTTATAATTTAATCCATCCCCTGTCAATTCAACAGCTTATATTCCGGGTGAGTTGCCTTTAATTTATTCAGGGAAAAGAGGTGGGGGAGTTGACATAATCAGGGAAAAAGGTAATATATGGTGGCTATCAAATGCTCTCTAATTTTCCAGGCTGAAGGTAAGTAAACCGAGCATGGGAAAAAATCTACAGAAATTATCCTGAGTTTTTTCAAAGGGGAGATGGGAATGGGAGTAAAGATAAATTTTATAGTTTCAATTTTGGCTTTAACTATAGCCATTTTTGGATGTATACTGATTTTCCGCCCGTCTTTTTTGCAGCCACCTGCTGTAACCGAAGAAAAAGTTGCAGCCATGATTGATGAGAAAACCAAAACATATGTTAGTGAGAGCAATGTGGAAGATATGCTGGAAAGAGTGATTGAGGAGATTAAGCAAGTTGTAATTCAAAGAGAAGATTTAGAGCAGTGGATTAAAAAACTTGAAGAGAAAGAAAAAGAAATTAATCAAAGAATTGAAACACTTGAGGAAAAAGGCAGAGAATTAGAAAAGTTGAAAGAAAAACTTACAGAAAAACCTCTTGCACCGGTAATAATAAGAGATATTTACAGGATAACTCTTATTAGCTCCTTGGTTGATGAGAGGTATAGAAGTTTAAAAGGACCAGACCAATATGTGCTTGTTCTTGTAGATGGAGAAAAAGTCATTAGGAGCCATGTGGCTAAAGACAGTTTTTATGTAAAGTGGTTCAATTACCAGAAAGAAGTTGTGCTGCAGAAAGTTGTTAAAGAAGACGAGGTGCTTTCAAGTAGCAAAATAGAAGTTTTTTTGATGGATGAAAATCCAGGAGAAGATATTATAATTGCTCAGTGGACGCTAAAGGATGCTTTTGAGATGAGGAAATTGTCAAAGGATGGAAATTTGGTGGAGTTTACAGTTGAAAAAATAGAAGAAAAAATAGTTTAAACAACAGATTTTCCTGAATTGCTAAAAATTATCTAAAAGTTGGTTTATAAGTTCTTAATTTGTTCAAGTGTAAGCTTCCTTAAATCATTTATGATGAGGTCTGCAGGATAGTTATTTTTAGGATTTATTGGCTTTTTTTCTCCAACAAGGCCAATACATTTCATTCCAGCACTTTTTGTTGCTTTCATGCCGCTGGGGGAATCCTCTATTACCACACACTCATCTGGTTTTGCTTTTAGCCTCTTTGCCGCTACAAGGAAAATTTCGGGGTGTGGTTTTCCCTTCAGTACCTCCTCTCCGCTAACAATTACTTTAAATTCCCCTTTTATATTTAGTTTAGATAGGACAGCATTGATAAAAATTATGGGGGAAGAAGATGCAACAGCTAATGTGAGGTTTTCACGTTTTAACTTGTTAATAAGTTTTAGTGCTCCGGGAACAGGTGTAATTTCAGTATTTGCCCGGGCCATCATTATCTTCCACTTTTCTTTTATAGCTCTCTTTATATTTCCAGGCACTCCATAGAGACTAAATATGTTCTCAAACATTTCCTTATCGGTAATACCTGCAAAGTTCTCATTTATTTTGTCCTCTGTAAATGTAATACTGTAAAGTTTCAAGACTGCTACATCTGCTGAGGCGTGAAGAATCTGTGTATCTGAAATTACACCATCCATATCAAATATTACAGCTTTTACCATTTTACATTCTCCCCTTTTTCCTTTTAAGTTTTCTGTTTAAAAAATTATTAAAGCTTATAAGAAAATGCAGGGTAGAAATTTAATTATATAGCTCAAAGCTATCAAGTCAATAAAAATTATGATGTTATTTTCTTGACACGGGCCTTTCTTTGTGGTAGCATAAATAAGAATAATCTGGTGTGTTTAGTAGAAGCTGTTTAATAAGAGGCGAAAAAGGAATTGAGTCGTAGTGAGCGTTACAGAGAACCTTTTATTGTGGGAATAGTTGGTAAATCAGACACAGGTAAGACCACGCTTATCTTGAAGCTTGTTCCGGAACTCGCAAGAAGAGGATACCGGGTAGCCGTGGTTAAGGATTGTCCGCATGGATTCCATATAGACAGAGAAGGAAAAGATTCCTGGCGATTTAGTCAGGCAGGAAGTCAGGGAGTGCTGCTCTCGTCTGAGGATAGATTTGCACTTATCAGGACAAAAGGAAAAGAGGATACGCACAAGACTGTGGAGCTTATCACATCCCTATTTTTCGGGTTTGATCTGGTACTTGTAGAGGGGTATAAGAGCTTAGCGGAGCTTGCAAAGATAGAGATTTTACGCAGGGGAATCAGCGAGCACATGAATGATTCGCTGGGGGGGGTGATCGCCGTAATAAGTGATTTTGAGCTCGTTACGGATAAACCTCTTTTTAAGCCAGAAGAAGTTGGTAGGATTGTAGATTTTTTGGAGCAAAACATGGAAAAAATGGAAAAAGTTGACAAAGATAGAAATGTAGAGATAATAATTAATGGTAAGAAACTACCTGTTAACCACTTTGTGAAGCGTATAGTTGAAAATGTAGTGTTGGCGGTCGTTGAGCCGTTGAAGCGAAAAGAGGGGCAAGAAGC
>JACUUP010000248.1 GCA_014859225.1 Candidatus Aerophobota bacterium | reverse complement strand
CCGACACAAAAGCCCTGTATTCTACCTGAAAGCTGTGCGTAAAGAGGGTCCATAGGGTCAAGTGTTGCCGCATATTCTGCGACTTTTGCCAGGACTAATACCACTGCATCAGGGTCAGTTTCAATTAACCCAACAAGCTCGCTTACTGCTGCATCAGGGTCGTTGATAAAAAGGTCCCTTAGATGCTCAATATCTACGGCAAATGCAGGAGATGCCAGAATTGCCATGAAAACAAACATTGTCACCAGTAAAACTATCAGCCGTTTTTTCCTCATTTATTCCACCTCCAATTTTGTATTTTTTTATTTTTGAGAATCTGCCCTGGCAGGCTCAGCCTTTTTCTCTTTATTTGCTCTTTTTTCTGTTAGTGCTGTTTTGACTCCACCTGCGCCAATGGCCAAAAGAGCGCCTCCCGCAATACCGGCAGCTATTCCTACTATTCCCTTCAAGAAAACTAATACCTGTGGGGCAAAAATTACAATTAACCAGATTGCAACCACTATAATTGCTCCCCCTCCTATTGCCATAAGCCAGTTTTTCACTTTCCACTACCTCCTCTTGGCTCAGATGTAGCTTCTTCGGTTATTTAAAACAAAAGAGCCCACTCACCTTCACTTGAGGTGAGTGGGCCCTGTTTTTCAGTAAACCCAGCCTTACCTATAGTCCAAAAATATTACCTGGTTAGAACGACAGCTTTTCTAAAAAGCTGTATGTAATCTGAGAGGTAAGTAAATTACCCCTCTACCCGAGATGCCTTCTTTCGTTTTCCTCTATGGCAAAAGCACAACCATCCTGGATAATTATTTTTACGAATCCGTAGTTTTTTCCTTTAAGTAGCTCAGCAATCAATTCTACCAACTCGGGGGAAGCTCCATCCTTAACACATCGTTCTGCTTTGGAAAGATGTATCTTCACTTATTTCATCACCCCGTGTATTTATATACACATCCGGTCGGTTGCGTCACTGGATAGCTACCTTGTTTTAAGACGCCCACATAATAAGACAAGGTTATCCCCCGGAGTAATGACATAACAGTTGTAACGACAGGCGAGACGCCTGTCCTACGGACTGTTCGTCCTTCACCCTCACCCTTTCCCTCTCCCATCAAGGGGAGGGAACCAAATGCTCATCCTCACCCTTTCATCCTCAAGGGAGAGGGAGTTTATCTGTGCGTAATGACAGGCAAAACGCCTGTCCTTAAAAAGAAAATTCTTATACTATAAATCTAAACCAAATGTAAGTTTTCTGAAGGATGAACCGTCCCGGTAGTTTGAATCTTTTTGCAAAAACGTGTGTGGGAAAATGGGTAAGAACATAACCTGGTGTTACCAACGAGAATGCTATTCCGAGTCATATCTATTCTTTTCTCCTCTTGTGAACTTCCAAAACCCT